>JANPHE010000117.1:0-40186 GCA_031424295.1 Segetibacter sp.
GCAATTGCAGGCGGAATAACAACTTTGGTCGAAATGCCCCTAAATGCCAGTCCGGTCACTACCACAGTTAAGGCATTTGAAGCTAAGCTTGCTTCTGCAAATAATAAAATTCATACCAACGTAGGCTTTTGGGGAGGAATAGTGCCTGGAAATGAAAATGAAATAGCAGGATTGGCAAAAAGGGGTGTGCTAGGGTTTAAAGCATTTCTTACACATTCAGGAATTGATGAATTTCCGAATGTGACTGAAGATGATCTTAGAAAAGCTATGCCAATCATAGCGAAATACAACCTTCCCTTGCTTGTTCATTGTGAACTTTCTTCAAGTATCGAACATCAAACAACAGACCCAACATCGTACCGGCAATATCTTGCATCCAGACCAAAGGAATGGGAAGACAAAGCTATTGCCCTTATGATTCGATTGTGTGAGGAGTTTAACTGCCCTGTTCACATTGTTCATCTTTCATCAGCTAATTCTATAGGCCAAATTGCTAATGCCAAACTGCGTGGATTGCCATTAACTGTAGAAACTGGTCAGCATTATCTTTTTTTTAATGCCGAAGAAATACCGGATTCTGCTACTGCTTTTAAGTGTGCTCCCCCCATTCGCGAAAGGGAAAACAATAATTTACTTTGGGAAGCACTCAAAAACGGGATTATTGATTTTGTAGCAACCGATCATTCCCCTGCACCACCCGATTTGAAAGAATTGCTAAGTGGAGATTTCGTTAAAGCTTGGGGAGGCATATCATCCATTCAGTTTGCTTTGCCTGTTTTGTGGACTGCAGCTTTGCAAAGAGGTATTGAGATAACAGATATTTGCAGATGGCTCAGCAGCAACCCAGCAAAACTGCCCCTGTTATCTGATAGAAAAGGTAAAATAGCGGTTGGTTTTGATGCTGATTTGGTTGTATTCAACGACAAAAAATCATTCATTGTAGAAAAGGAGACCATTTATCACAGGCATAAGATTACACCTTATTTAGGTAAGACCTTATTTGGAATTGTAGAACAAACTTATCTTGCAGGTATCAAAGTGTTTGACAACGGGAAATTCAATTTAAACCAGGGGAAAGTCATTCTTCATGAATTATAGCATTAATAATCAAGTATCATAAATCAACTAATATGCCTTCACCAAATTTCACTTCTTTAACCGATTTGGCAGCTGAGCGCCTGGGCGGAAAAGCCTTGCTTTGTTCAGACGATTTTTTTGCAGAGAAAGAAAATCTTTTAAAACCGGGCCGGGGCATTTTTATTGCCGAAAAATATACAGATCGGGGCAAATGGATGGACGGTTGGGAATCCAGACGGAAACGTACCCCGGGTCATGATTGGTGCATCATTCAATTGGCTACGTCCGGAAAAATTCATGGAGTAGATATAGACACCAATTTTTTTCTCGGCAATCATCCTCCTTTTGCTTCTATAGATGCATACTATCACCAACTTCCTGATTTTGAGGTGGATCTTGAGAATATTCCATGGAAGGAAATTTTGCCGAAATCACCTTTGTTGCCCGGGTCTCAAAACTTTTATGAAATAGCCGACCAAAATATTTATACGCATTTGCGGCTCAATATATACCCTGATGGTGGGGTTGCCAGGTTAAAAGTTTATGGTGAAGTCTTTAAAGATTGGAATGAGGTTCCGGAGGACGATATGATGGATCTTGCTGCGGCTACTAATGGTGCCAAATCTATATTGTGCAACGATATGTTTTTCTCACATATGGACAACCTGATTATGCCGGGCCGAGGTGTTAATATGGGTGATGGATGGGAAACCAAACGCAACCGTACTCCTGGAAACAGAGATTGGGTAATTGTTAGGCTTGCACATAAAGGAATAATTCACAATGCACTCATTGACACCTGCCATTTTAAAGGCAATTATCCGGATACATGTTTGCTTGAAGGTTGTTGCATAACTGATGAAATCACATTGGCTTCTGATGAAGTTAAATGGACGACCATTATCCCGCAGCTCAAGTTATCTGCGGATCACGAACACACCTTTCAAAGCCAATCTGATGAGCCATTTACACACGTAAGGCTTTCTATTTTCCCCGATGGGGGCATCAGTCGTATGCGATTATTCGGAACCATAAAAAAGTAGTAAAATGACCATAGCAGATTTTGATCATTTGGACCTGGAAACTAAAAGAACTTTATTAACTCAATGTTGTGGATCGGTTAATTGGGTCAATAAAATGTTGGCTTCGCCAATGGCTGAGGACTTGATTGATCTGGAAGAAATAGCGCAGGAAAATTGGTGGCAATGTTCTCAGCGAGATTGGTTGGAAGCTTTTGAGCATCATCCTAAGATTGGTGATATTAATTCTTTGAAAGAAAAGTTTGCCAATACAGCTGCATGGGCTTCCAACGAACAAGCAGGAGTGAACAATGCTAATGAAATGATCATTGCAAAGCTTGCAGATGGCAATAAGGAGTATGAAAAAAAATTCGGTTTTATCTTTATAGTATGTGCCACAGGAAAATCAGCAGAAGAAATGTTGAATATTCTTTTGTCAAGACTGACAAATAATCTTGAAGCTGAAATAGAAATAGCAGCTGAAGAACAAATGAAAATTACGTTAATCAGGTTAGAAAAACTGTTTCATATTCAGAAAAAATTGAACGATATTTAATTATTTTTTTGTATGCAGTATTGTTATATTGCTGCTTTGAAGTACTAATACGCCAAAGTAAAACATCGAGTTTATGAGTCAAATAACATCACACATTCTTGACACTTCAAAAGGTAAGGCAGTGGCAGGAGTAAGAATAACGCTTTATGCTGGCCAAAACGATGAATGGACAGCACTTTGTTCGGGTTTAACCAATGAAGATGGCAGGGTTAAAGACCTGATAAAAAGTAGTGAACCATTGAAGGTAGGGATATATAAATTACGTTTCGAAACGAAGGATTATTTTGATGCCCACCAGATACCTACTTTTTATCCCATGATAGAAATCATTGTTGACATACAAACAACCGAGCACTACCATATTCCACTATTACTTAATCCATTTGGCTATTCAACTTATAGGGGCACGTAATTAAAATATTGGTATTTTTATTTTTAGGAATCAAAGTAGAGAAATGTTGTGTACTTACAATTAGAATAAATCTAATTTGAATTTAACGAAAATCTTAAAATCAAAAAACTGCTTACAAAATCATGAAGCTTTCTATACCAGAAACATCAAAAGAATCTCTTCTAAATGAGCTGGGAGTAGCCAACCGCAAGTTCCAACACATCTATCCGGGTGATAAGCCTGACAGACAAGCGGTGCACACGGTATATGGTGGTGCCAATCTTTTCAAGTCGGATACCTGCATAAAAATGGGAGAAACGGCCTTGAACAGCCTCCGCAACTATGCACCGGATTTTGTTGCGCTGGCAAATGTGCTGAAACTTAGAGGCTATGAACACCTTCCGGGTTCCATCAAAGAAATTGAGCAGCTAACAAGGAAGCTTGATTCGATGAGTGAAGCAGCACGCAAGCAGGAAAATGCCTGGTTGGCTTACTCTGTCTATAACAAGATGATTAAAAAGCTGGAAACAGAAGCCGTAGAAGATTTCAGGATTGATTTTGAAGATGGGTTTGGCAATCGCCCAAACGAGGAAGAGGATGCTACAGCTATAAAAGCGGCAAATGAATTGGCCTTGGGCATGCAGCAAAAAACAATTTCTCCATTTATTGGTATTCGAATCAAACCCTTCACCGAAGATCTAAAGGCAAGAGGAACAAGAACGCTTGATTTGTTTCTTACAGAATTGCTGTCTAAAACTGGCGGAAAATTGCCTGATAATTTTATTGTGATGCTTCCAAAGGTGGTTATCCCTGAGCAAATGACCACCATGGTAAGGTTGCTTGAATTGATAGAGAAAGCAAACGAACTGGCACCGGGTACATTAAAAATGGAGACGATGGTAGAACAAACGCAGATTGTGATGGATGATGAAGGCCGCAATCCATTGATGCGCATTCTGCGGGCAAGCGAAGGCAGGTGCATTGCAGCTCATTTTGGTACTTATGATTATACTGCGTCGGCAGGTATTACAGCAAAATACCAAACCATGGCCCATCCTGTATGCGATTTTGCTCATCACATGACCAAAGTAGCTTTGGGTGGTACAGGTATTTTTATTTCTGATGGTGCTACCAACGTAATGCCTATTGGTCCACACCGTGGTGATAATCTAACGTACGAACAATTATCTGAAAATCGGGAAGCTGTACACAATGGTTGGCGAATAGGATACAACCATATTATGCATTCACTCGTCAATGGATTGTACCAGGGCTGGGATTTGAATCCTGCACAGCTACCCATGCGGTATGCAGCTACTTATAATTTTTTCCTAAGTAGCTATGAAGATGCAGTGTTCAGGTTGAGGTCTTTTGTTGAAAGGGCTGCCATTTCTACTCTTACAGGTGATATATTCGATGACGCTGCTACGGGGCAGGGATTATTGAATTTTTTCTTGAAGGCCATGAATTGCGGAGCAATCAATGAGGAGGAGGCATTAGCAACGGGGCTGACTTTGGAAGAAATCAGAAGTCGTTCATTTTTCAGAATTTTAGAGGGTAGGAGAAGAAAATAATTTTATTTCGCTTTCCGATATTTCCCAGATAATTGTATTTTTAGAAATTATTAATTGTATTTTATTATGGCATCTTCAGATAATGAATCAGTTTTTAACTGGAAAACGTTTGTAATTATTATATTTTTCATTGGCACAGTCGGGGCAATTATGTATTCGTTGTTTACAGATCCTGCCTATGACGGTTATGGGGGAAAAGGGGTGGATTCTGCTTACATTGCTGATCTAGACAGCAGCATTTTGAATAAATCTATTTCAGATTCAATTGCAAAATCTAAAACTGAAAAATCTCAAACAATTACGAACAATAAACCGGTAAAAGAAACTCCAAAACCGCAAACAGTCATTGTGCCTAAGCCAGTGGTAGTGGCCAAGCCGGTGGTAGTATCTCCAAAACCAGTTGTAGTTGCGAAGCCAGTTGTTGTGGCAAAGCCCGTTGTTGTAGCCCCAAAACCAGTTGTGGTTGCAAAGCCAGTTGTTGTTGCAAAGCCTGTGGTTGTAGCCCCCAAACCAGTTGCGGTAGCAAAACCAGTTGTGGTAGCAAAACCAATCGTAATTGCGAAACCTGTAGTTGTGTCTAAGCCTGTCGTCGCAGCGAAACCAGTTGTTGCGCCAAAACCAGTTGTTGTTGCGAAACCTGTAGTGGTTTCCAAACCTGTAGTAAGGACAGAAACAAAATCAACTGCAACGGCATCTTTTAAACCTGTTAAATCTGCAAAAAAAGAAGACAAAGTGATGTCAGAAGAAGAGTTGAAAAAACTTGTATCAGATATTTTGGCAGCAGGCAATGAAGCGGGCATTTATGCAAAATGTATACAATTGCACAATACAGCTGATGGTAATAATCAATCTACCATGAGGCAGATTGAAACTTATTTAAGAAGCCAAAAGTTCACAATAGCCGGCCGTGAAACGGTTTCTTCTCACAGAAATGGTTATGTAGTAACCCCACTTAATGGTTGCTTGCGATTGACGGTTGGATCATTTTAATTTTTACATCTATTTTACTGAATATTTGATATGAAAAAAGGAGCAATTTCGATTGCTCCTTTTTAGTGCCCGGGACTGGATTCGAACCAGCACATCCTTTCGAACGCTGCCACCTGAAGGCAGTGCGTCTACCAATTTCGCCACCCGGGCAAATTATAAGGATAGATAGCAAATATAAAGAAAGGTAATTAATGAAAAGATGGAAATTATCCCGATCATTCTAAAGCGTTTGTTCTCTTTTCCATCCAATCAAAACCACACCTGCTATTACCAAAAAGGTACCTGCAATCTGCTCTGCAAATAAGGGCTCTCCCAAAATAAAATGACCTTGCAATATCGTAGAAACCGGACCAATTGCTGAAACAATTGCAACATTGTTTGCCCCAATTTTTTTTAAGCCAAATGACAACATAAACGAAGGAATAACGGTAGCCACAAGTGCAAGCAACAATCCATACCACCATAAACCTTTTCCTGTATTGAGTGTACTGAATTTTCCCGCTATTGAGAAGTGAAGAAAAATGCCAATCGTTGCCGCAAGCATGGCATAAGCAGTAAACTTTCCTGCACCAATCAGTGGAACCATTCGGCCGGAAAAAGTAATGTAGATAGAATAGGTAACTGCACAAAGGAAAACCATAAAACTGCCAAAGTAAAAATCTGAATTATGCCCATCTAAATGAAGCTCGCCATAAAATGCAATCCCTATACCCAGGTAGGTGAGCAGTAGTGCAATTTTTTGAAGCATGTTTACTTTTTGCCCAAAGAAATAAGCATTGATCAAAAGCACCATCGTAGGATATAGAAACAAAATCAATCTCTCAAGTCCAGCGGTAATAAATTGAAGACCAATAAAGTCGAAAAGACTGGAAATATAATAGCCGGTAAGGCCAATCATGCTTACTCCAATCCATTGTTTAATTGTCATCGGATTATTGTCTTTTTTCTTGCTAATGAAAAAAGCTGCCATCAGGTAAAATGGTAAGGAGAAAACCATTCTTAATGTCAAAAGGGTAAGGGCATCCGTATGAATATCTCTGAAAGCAGATTTAACTATAATGGCTTTGGTAGAAAAGAATAACGACCCGAACAAGGTAATAAAGAATCCAGCTAACGATAATTTATGTTTGTGTTGGTTCAACTGGTAATAATGAATGGATTTATTCGAATTTTTAGCAATGACAAATACAAAAAAATATGACTAGTCATTTCAAATTTATATTATGGAGCTTCCAAATCTTGTCTAGGCAAATAAACACTTCGAATCGAAATGATGTCATCTCAAAATTCAAACCTCGAACCTCGAACCTCAAACTTCAACATCAAACTTGAACGCCATTACACCGCAACATTAAAATCCCTCAACGCATCATTGAGGCTGGTTTTTAAATCTGTACTCGGTTTTCTTTTGCCAATAATTAAAGCGCAACTTACATTGTAGGCTCCGGCCGGAAATTGTTTGGTGTAACTACCCGGAATAACGACGCTTCTAGAAGGTACCCGTCCTTTGTATTCTATAGGTTCTGTTCCGCTGACGTCTATGATTTTGGTAGATTGGGTAAGCACAACATTGGCACCCAACACTACTTCTTTTTCCAGTACAACCCCTTCCACTACAATACTTCTGCTGCCCAAAAAGCACCCATCTTCAACTATAACCGGGGAAGCCTGAAGAGGTTCCAACACGCCACCTATGCCTACACCACCACTTAGGTGAACGTCTTTGCCAATCTGAGCACAACTGCCTACAGTCGCCCATGTATCTACCATCGTTCCTTCATCTACATAAGCGCCAATGTTTACATAGCTAGGCATCAAAACTACATTTCTGCCAAGGAAAGCGCCGTACCGGGCAACAGCATGCGGCACAGCACGAACACCAAGATCTTTGTAATTACTTTTCAGCTTCATTTTATCATAAAATTCAAATGGAGGCAACGTAAAAGTCTCCATTTGTTGTATGCCAAAATACAAGAGAATAGCCTGTTTAACCCATTCATTTACTACCCATCCGTTTTCTGTGGGAGAAGCAACACGCAACCGGCCTTTATCAACTTCTTCTATAACAGCCCTTACTGCCTGCTCATATTTTTGTTCTTTTAGTAATGCTCTATTGGCAAATGATTCTTCTATTAAGGATTGTAATTTCATATTGATATCAATTATTTGGCGAAATTAAGGGATTGAGATTAACACCATATAGATCATTCTTACCTTATGGTAAAGTGGGCTTGTAAGAAGCTATTTTTTCTTTGTTATCTGTTGCAAATTTTATTACCTCCGTATCACCCTCAACAAATGCTTTGTAAGAGGCGGATAGGTATACTCCCTTGTTTGCCTCTGCTATTGCCCAATGTACCCATCCTTCCTCTGATGGCCGGGGGGCATCGTACCCTATTACTTTCATTTCCTTATTCACCAATAGATAAGTGGGGTAGTTTATTTTAAATTCCCTTGGTAAACTGATCTTTTGAGGACTGTTTAGTGAGTAGAACAATTGAATACTGGGCATCTCTTTTTCGCGTACCATTTTTTTCCAATCTTCCTTCTTTTCTTTATTTTGAATGCAAATGCTTAGGAAAACGATGTCGCTGCTATCCGCAAAGAATTGGTACAATGCTTTTGCAAATGGTATCTCCTTTACACAAGGTGCGCAACCTGTAAACCAAAAATCTACATAAATAGTTTTTCCTAACAACGAGGAAGTATGAAACATTTGTCCGCTTGTATCTTCCAATTGTATCTCGGCAAATGGTTTGTTATTGAGCAAGTCAAATGCAGCAGCTATTTCAGGGTCATATCCTTTTTGTGGTATTTGGCAAATGCCATTAGTCGCAAACAAAATGATCATTATGAAAATAAGTGCTTTATTCATGGAAGTATTAAATCCAAATAATTGAATGATTTTTATGCATTTTAAAACAGAAGATACCTGATTTCTTTTGAAAAAATTGATCTTTCGAGCCTAAATTAAAATTAGTCCTTTCTTTGCCTCTCAATTTTGGTGTGAAAATAACGCAATGCAAAGATTTTCCAGCTGCATAGAATCTAAAAGTGGAAAGATTAATCTGCTAAATTGCACATAAGTCATTAGAAAAATAAAGTATGAATATTGGTTTTGATGCAAAAAGAGCTTTTCACAATGGAACCGGTCTCGGCCATTATAGCCGGACATTGATCAGTTCTTTAGCGTTGTATTATCCAGATTACCAGTATTATTTGTTCAATCCTAAGCAATCTGAGCGTTTTGCTTTGACTGGTGAAAATATTCATGAAATAAGACCGCAGAATTTCCCTGGAAAAATTTTCCCCGGAGCATGGCGAAGCAGTTGGGTAAAAAAGGATTTGGACAAATACAACATTGACCTTTACCACGGACTTAGTCATGAGATACCTGTTGGCATGGATAAAACAAACATTAAAAGCGTTGTTACCATTCACGATCTTATCCATGAACGATACCCTGAACAATACAATCCAATAGATGTAAAGATTTATTCAAAAAAGTTTAGGTATGCCTGTGAACATGCAACTAAAGTAATTGCTATTAGTAAGCAGACCAAGATGGATATTATTGATATTTATGGTATTTCTGAAGATAAAATTAGGGTCTGTTACCAAAGTTGCAATGCATCTTTTTGCGATGAAGTAAGTACAGACGAGAAAAATAGAGTTAGGCAATTCTATCATTTGCCCAAAAACTACTTTTTGTATGTTGGCTCAATCATAGAAAGAAAAAATCTATTAAATATTTGCAAAGCTCTTTTGATTTTGGGAAATGAAGTAGATATCCCATTGGTTGTAATTGGGGATGGTAATAAGTACAAACAACAGATTAAGAATTTTGTCAGGCAACATGGATTAGAAAACAAAGTAATCTTTTTGTCTGATAATAAAGAAGCAAAATCTTCAGCATCTTTTCAAACCGCTGCCGATTTTCCAGCCATTTATCAATCAGCTACTGCTATGATATATCCTTCTTTTTTTGAAGGGTTTGGAATTCCTGTATTGGAGGCTTTATGGAGCAGATTACCTGTCATTACTTCAAATATTTCTTGCCTTCCCGAAGCAGGAGGTGATGGGGCTTACTATATAGATCCTGCAAATGCAGAGGAGATAGCTGAAGGGATGAAAAAAATATATGACGATCCGGAATTTGCTGCCACAATGAAAGGCAAAGGCTTGCATCATGCACGACAATTCACTCAACAAAAATGTGCTGATAGTGTAATGTCAGTTTATAAAAATATATGGTAGGTTTTGAAGAAGATATAGAGCAATGTCTTATCCAATTGCAAACTGGAGGAATTATTCTATATCCTACAGATACCTTGTGGGGTCTGGGCTGCGATGCTACCAATCAAGAAGCGGTTGAGCGGTTGATGGTATTGAAAGGTAAACCAATCAATAAAGGATTAATTGTGCTGCTCCCATCGGAAAGAGACCTTATCCGATACATTGCAGCGCCGGATCTTGAAATTTTCCCCTTTCTTGAAGGACTTGGAGAACCAACTACTGTTGTTTATGAAAATGGTTTAGGTGTAGCTGATAGCGTTTTGAACGAAGATGGTAGCATCGCAATAAGAGTGATAAAGGAAGATTTTTGCCGTCATTTGTTGAAAAGGTTTAAAAAGCCCATTGTTTCAACATCAGCCAATTTTCATGGGCAACCTTCTCCGTTATATTTTAAAAATATTTTATATGAAATCAGGCAAAAGGTAGATTATGTTGTTAATTATCGTCAGAATGACTATGTATGGGCAAAGAGTTCCTCAATAATCAAGTGGGTAAGAGGGCATGTTATTTACATTAGACAATAAGGCAAAGTACAATTTCGTTTTAATTAAGAATTTTTAAGCGTTTTGCTTTATATTCAATAAATAATTTTGCATCTTTATACTCAAACTAATACACAATGCCACAGGTTACGCTTTCTATTCCGCAGGAGAAATTGTTTTTATTCAGAGAATTACTGGATGTTTTAGGAATAGAAGAAAATGGAAATGAAGAATCTTCTACTTCTTTCAAGAACATTACAGATTCGGCAAACGCCTTTTTGAAAAGGCATTTTAGTTGGGAAAATAATCAAAACGAACTGGAATTCGAATAGGCTTCTGGTTTTTAACTTATTTAGCTCGTAATCAATTTTTCCAACTTTTCTTTCCTTAAGCTCCTTCAGCACCACATTTATAAACTATTATCTTTGCTGCGATGTACATTGATTGCAGCAACAAAGAGCTACTCATATTAAAGAAAATATCAAAAGCAGCGGCTGATTTGCAAATGCCTGTTTTTTTGGTCGGTGGTTTTGTAAGAGACAAAATCATTGGAAGGCCAACAAAAGACCTAGACATTGTTTGTTTAGGTGACGGTATATTGCTTGCACAAAAAGTTGCAGAAAGATTTTCTCCTGCTCCTCCCGTTTCATTTTTCAAAAATTTTGGAACAGCTCAACTCAAAACAGATGACCTTGAAATTGAATTTGTAGGTGCCAGAAAAGAAAGTTACCGATCGGACAGTCGTAAACCGGCAGTAGAGCAAGGCACTTTAGAGGATGATCAAAACCGGCGGGATTTTACTATCAATGCATTGGCAATCAGCCTCAATGAAGTTGATTATGGTTCATTGGTTGATCCTTTTAATGGAATAGGAGATATAGAAGCCAAAATAATCCGTACGCCATTAAAGCCTGACCAAACTTTTATTGATGATCCGCTGAGAATGATGCGTGCTATCCGGTTTGCAGCACAATTGGGTTTTGAAATTGAAGAAAGTACCTTTAAATCCATAGGCGAAAACAAGGAAAGAATTAAGATTATCTCGCAAGAGCGGATTACTGATGAATTGAATAAAATAATGCTGAGCATTGAACCCTCAGTAGGGTGGGAACTCCTACATATTTCAGGCCTTTTGCAGCTCATTTTTCCTGAAATGATAGCACTGAAAGGTGCAGAATACATAGATGGTAAAGGGCATAAGGACAATTTTTATCATACACTTCAGGTAATTGACAATATCTCTTTACAAACCAAAGATTTGTGGCTTCGTTGGGCTGCTTTGCTGCACGATATAGGCAAGCCTCCAACCAAAAGGTTTGAAGAAGGTCATGGTTGGACATTTCATGGACATGAAGTAGTAGGTGCACGGATGGTTCCCAAAATATTTGTGAAACTGAAGCTACCGCTCAATGAAAAAATGAGGTATGTTCAAAAATTGGTAGAATTACACCTTCGGCCAATTAGCCTTACCAAAGAAAGCATAACTGACAGTGCCATTCGCAGGTTGTTGTTTGATGCAGGCGAGCATATTGACGACCTGATGACTTTATGTAATGCAGACATTACCAGTAAAAATAAGTTGAAAGTAAAAAAATTTCTAGCCAATTTCGAGTTGGTAAAACAACGAATGATCGACGTAGAAGAGAGCGATAAAATGCGCAATTGGCAGCCACCGATAACCGGTGAAATCATCATGGTTACTTTTGGTTTGTCGCCTGGGAAAAATGTTGGTATTATAAAAGATGCTATCCGGGAAGCAATGTTAGACGGCGTTATACCAAATGATTATCATGCTGCTTACACTTATATGTTAGAAAAGGGCGCTTCATTAGGATTGGCACCGGTAATAATGGAAAGGGGACAAAAAAGCATAGGTTTTTAATGTGTTAGTATCGGTTTTTCTATTAAATAGTTGTGTACAACCATAAAAAATTGTACAAGTTTAAAACAAACAAATTAGCTTTATCAACTTCAAATAAAGAGAGGCAATGGCAGTATTAAAATTCCGGGCATACTACGAGGAAGATGAAAGCGTATATCGCGATATCGTGATTAGGCATCTACAAACCTTTGCAGATCTACACCAGGCGATATTGAAAGCCTATGAATTTGATAATAAACACCAGGCAACTTTTTATCGAAGCAATGATAGTTGGCAGCGTGGCAGAGAGATTACCTTAGAGAAATATGATAAGCTTTACCAGGCAGAACCCCTAATCATGTCTGAGACAAGTATTGGATCAGAGATAAAGGATCCCAACCAAAAATTTATTTTTGTTTATGACTTTGCTAAAAACTGGTCATTTTTGGTTGAGCTTATTAATGTAAGCAAAGAAGAAAGTGCTAAAACAACCTACCCATCTGTCTCTCGAATAGAAGGAATAGCGCCGCCACAATATGGAACAAAGAGTTTGCTGGGAGACAAATTTCTGGATATTGAAGAAAAGTACGACCTCAGTGCAGGTGCAGAAGGTTTCGGAAGTGAAGGCGTTAGCGATACGGCTTCAGATGATGATTCTGACGATGGCGAATCTGACGCTGATGATGCTGTTGGCCAAGAAGAAGAAGACTATTAATCCGCTTGCTTAGTTTCGAAAATTAATTCATCGTTTGCATAAAAATACTGTCATCATTGTGTGCGGTCCCACAGCAGTTGGCAAAACTTCTTTTGCTATTGATTTAGCAAGAAGCTTACAAACGGACATTATATCCTCCGATTCCCGGCAGTGTTACAAAGAACTCAATATAGGTGTTGCCAAACCTACAATTGCAGAGTTACAGTCTGTTCATCATCATTTCATCAATTCTCATAGCATTACGGACGAAGTAAATGCAGCAGTATATGAACAGTATGCTTTGAATGCAGCATCAACGATATTTCTTTCAAAAAATGTGGCAGTCATGGTGGGCGGTACAGGTTTGTACATCAAAGCATTTTGCCAGGGCTTAGACAACATTCCTACAATTGATCCCGCTATAAGAAAACTAATTGTTCAAAAATATGCCCAATTCGGTTTGGAATATTTGCAGCATGAATTGTCAGCGAAGGATCCTGAATTTTGGGATGTTGCAGAACAACAAAATCCTCAGCGGCTCATGCGGGCTTTGGAAGTATTGCTTTCTACCGGTCAATCAATTTCCGCTTTCAGAAGTAGCATTCAAATTGAAAGGCCATTCAGTATCATAAAAATAGGGCTTGAGCTACCCCGAGAACAACTTTATCAACGAATAAATGAGCGGGTTGATGTGATGATACAACAAGGATTGGTTGATGAAGTAAAATCGTTACATGCGCACAAGTACTTAAATGCATTACAAACAGTGGGTTATTCAGAAATATTTGATTTTCTGAAAGGTAAAATTGATTTAAATGAAGCCATTGCCAATATAAAAACAAATACCCGACATTATGCTAAAAGGCAAATGACGTGGTTTAAGAAAGATGCTGGAATTCATTGGTTTAACCCTGAAAATGCTATTGAAGATGTAATAAAGGTAGTTGGGTTTCAATAATAAAATGTAGGTTTTGCAGAGGACTGATTTTGAAAAATTGCATTCAAATTGGAAAGCTGAAGACGTTTACATTTAGACTATTATAATCTAGTTTTACATTGGCAAATCAAGCACAAAGTTTAATATCACCAATCATGACACCATCTAACGACCCATTGCATGGCAAAACACTAGCGTTTATTCTAAATGAATTGGTGAAGCATTATGGTTGGGAGCAATTGGGGCAGATGATTCTTATCAATTGTTTTAATAGCAATCCGAGTATCAAATCCAGCCTTACATTTCTGCGAAAAACACCATGGGCACGAAAGAAAGTGGAGGAACTTTATATTTCGATTTTACATTAATCGTTATATTTAGACATTATTTAAGAATGATAAACCCTAGATGAAATAATTTTCCCATCTTTTATGGTTAGTACTTCACCTACTCTTAAATCAACTTCACCAGGCGTTTGTCGAATGTATTCCATAAAAATGCGGTCATCTTCTGCAGTAAGAAATACTACCTCGTAGCGCAGATTTGGCAAGCGTTGAAATGCATCTTCCCACCAAGCCCTTAGTGCAGGTTTCCCTTTGATAACGCCAAGTGTTTCCGGTTGATGAACTTTAAGTTTTGGGCTATAGTGCTCAGCATTTTCATTATATAATTCAAGCAATTGATTAATGTTCTGGTTGTTAAAAGCGTCGAACCATTCCATTGCAATTTTTTTGTTTAAATGCATTTAATAAAGGTATTGTGTTTAGGAATTGCACTCCTTAGTTTGCTAAAATTGTTTAAGCGGTTAATTGTTTGGATAAACGGTTCGTTATAATTTATTCTTAAGGTTCAGTTTAAAGACTTTTTCGCATCTTGCGCCTTCAAAATAAATCTTCACATGAAAAAATGGCTACTACTCATTGCCGTCGCATCTTTTGCAGGCAAAAATGCTTCTGCTCAGGCCCCCAGAATTGTATTTGAAAAATATACTTTACCAAATGGGCTTAAAGTGATTCTCCACAAGGACAAAACTGCACCTGTAGTGGCGGTTACTGCACTTTACCATGTTGGGTCTAAGAATGAGGACACGGGTCGTACAGGATTTGCGCACTTTTTTGAACACTTGCTTTTCGAAGGAACAGAAAACATAAAAAGAGGTGAATACATGAAGTATGTTACCAACGCCGGCGGCGCACTCAATGCAAATACTTCTCAAGACAGAACTTTCTATTATGAATTGCTCCCTAGCAATCAACTTAAACTAGGTCTTTGGCTAGAAAGCGAAAGGATGATGCATGCTAAAATTGAAGATATTGGTGTAAACACGCAGCGCGAAGTAGTGAAGGAGGAAAAGCGTCAACGTGTAGATAACCAACCTTATGGTTCTATTCTAACAGAGATATTGAAAAGAGCTGCAAAAGGAACGCCTTATCAATGGGCACCGATTGGTAGCATGGATCACCTGAACGCTGCAAAACTGGAAGAGTTTATCAATTTTTACAAGACTTATTATGTACCTAACAATTGTGTATTGTCAATTGCTGGTGATATTGATATTGATCAAACCAAACAATTAATCAAGGATTATTTTGGCCCAATATCCAAAGGCACTTTAGCTATTAATCGTCCGGTGATTGAAAATAAACTTTTAGGTGGTGAAGTTAGAGATGTAATAAAGGACAACATTCAATTACCGGCAGTTATTCAAGCATACCGTGCGCCAAAACAGGGAAGTGATGAATACTATGCATTCAGAATGTTGTCTACTTTACTATCTGGTGGACCTTCCAGCAGAATGAACAAAACATTGGTTGATCAAAAGCAAATTGCATTGGCTGCTTTGGCATTACCGTTTTTTAATGAAGATGCTGGTTTGTTTATCAATTATGCAATTGCTGGGGCAGGCGTAAAACCAGAAGTATTGGAAACAGCTGTTGATAGTGTAATTAATGCTGTGAAAACCAGCGGTATTACCGAAAAAGAGTATCAGAAAATAAAAAACCAAATAGAGTCTGGTTTTGTTACTGCTAATGGAACTATGGCTGGTGTAGCTGAAAGTTTGGCCAACTACGAAGTTTATTTTGGTGATGCAAATCTGGTTAATACGGAACTTGAGCGTTACAATAAAGTAACAATACAAGATATTATAGCCGTTGCAAACAAGTACCTGATTAAAGACAATCGTGTGGTATTGTATTATGTACCAAAAGCATCAGGTTCTGCTGATACAGGAAAAAATTAATCCATTGAACTCGAAAAAAAACAGTAAAATGAAAAAAGCATTTATATATTTCATGAGCCTTATGCCAATGATAGCTTTGGCACAGGTTGACAGGTCAAAAGCTCCGGATCCATCACCAGCTCCGGCAATTCAAATTGGCAAACCAACTGCTTACACTCTTCCAAACGGTTTGCGTGTATTTGTAGTGCAAAATAGTAAGCTGCCTCGTGTTTCAGTTACATTAACGATAGACATGGATGGCATAGTAGAAGGAGATAAAACAGGGTTGACTTCTATGGCAGGAAGCTTATTGCGCCGTGGTACAAAAACAATGACCAAAGCGCAGTTGGATGAAGAAGTTGATTTCCTTGGTGCATCAATTAATACTTCATCACAAAGTGCTTCGGCTTCTTCTTTAAAAAATAATTTTCCAAGAGTATTTCAATTGATGAGCGATGTGGTTTTTAAGCCGGCATTTTCATCAGCTGAGTTGGAGAAAATTCGCAAACAGGAATTGTCTGAATTAGAGTCTAATAAAGACGACCCTAATGCAATTGCTGATAATGTTGCCAATAGGATTACTTATGGTAAAGACCATCCTTATGGAGATATTGCCACAGAGCAATCTATAAAAAATGTAAAAGTTGAGGATATCAAAAAATACTTTGCCACTTATTGGAAACCAAACAATGCATACTTGATTTTTGTAGGGGCAATCTCTTCGGAAGAGGCTAGACAATTGGCAGTTAAATATTTTGGAGCCTGGCAGAGAGGTGTTGTACCATCAGCTACTTATAAAATGCCACAGGCACCAGCCAAAACATTTATTGCATTGGTTGACCGTCCTGCAAGCGTGCAGAGTTTAATTAATATTGTTGCACCCATTGATATGAAACCCGGTGTTCCGGATGCCATTCCATCTTCGGTTATGAACAACTTACTTGGTGGTGGTTCATCAGGATTGTTGTTTCAGGTATTAAGAGAGAAATATGGCTTTACTTATGGCGCTTATTCAAGCATTAATACAGATAGACTGGTAGGAAAATTTGAAGCTTCTGCTTCGGTTAGGAACGAAAAGACTGATAGCTCTATTGGTCAGTTTATGGCTCAATTTAGTAAAATGAGGGATGAAAAATTTACTGACTTGGAAGTGAATAATATGAAGAGTTTCTTGTCAGGTGGGTTTGCCCGTTCACTAGAAAATCCGGGAACAATTGCTCAGTTTGCATTGAGTATTGCACGCAACAAACTACCAGCTGATTATTATCAGAACTACCTTAAGAATTTAAGTGCGGTGGATGCAGCAATGGTAACAACAATGGCAAATAAATACATTGTTCCAAATAGAATGGCTATTGTTATAGTTGGGAATGCCAAGCAAATTGCTCCGGGCTTAGAGAAGTATGGCGAAGTGAAGTACTTTGATATGTTTGGAAAAGAGGTTGCAGCTCCTGTAGTGAAAAAAGTAGATGCATCAGTTACGCCAGAAAGTATTCTTAAGAAAGCTGTAGCAGCTAATGGAACATCCGAAGCTGTTGCGGACATAAAAGACATAGAAATGAATGGTGAAGCGTCTTTGATGGGACAAACATTTTCTATTAGTCAAAAGTATGTTTTGCCTTCAGTATACCAATCTGTTTTATCTATGAAAGGGATGACACTACAAAGCAAATTATTAAAAGAAGGTAAATATGTTATGACAAGTCAAGGGCAAGAACAAGAAGGGGATGAACAAGATAAAGAAGAAATGAATGAAGATGCGGCCTTCTTTTCAGAAGCATATATGTTAAGCAAGACAGGTTATAAATATGAAATGACTGGTATTGAGAAAGTGGATGGTAAAGATGCGTATTCTATAAACGTAAATACGCCAGCCGGAAGAACTTTTACAACCTACTATGATGTGGCTTCAGGATTAAAAGTAAAGAATAGTACAACTGAAGATGGCGGACCTCAAGGTAAGGTTGTGGTTCAAACTTACTTTAGCGATTACAAAGCTTTCAATGGTGTACAAATACCAACAAAAGTATTGGTTGACCAGGGATCTTTGAAGATAGAAATGCACTTTAGTGACATTAAAGTGAACAGCGGATTGAAAGCAGAAGATATTAAGTAAATAGGATTCAAAATTAAAAGTAGAGGCGTCTAATTTTTGGACGCCTCTACTTTTAATACCAAACGTAATGCTGAATTTTAACCAGCTACTGTCAAATGAATTTTTGTCATCTCAAGGTATTTGTTCTGAAAGTCGTGAAGCTGAATGGGCGTTCTTACCAACCTTGTATCTTCCCTGTACCACATTTCGAATGTTGAAAAATCATTGGCGTGGTGAAGCAGTACTCTAAAAGCTCCTTTCATGTATTTTACTGTACCATCATCATTGGCTTGTTTTGTAAATCCAAGTTTAAGTAACTGCGATTCATCAAAAGGAATAGGAGAAATGTCTTTTTCATCGTACCAAAACTCTTGATCACCGGTCAGGATAAGCGCTTTTGACCCACCATGATCTACATTAATAACTTCTCCTTCGAGAGCCCTTCCATCATATGTAACCATTACAATGTCTGAAACTTTTAGTTCGTTTACCTTTAGCATAAGCTTTCGTTTTTTAAGTGATAATTTACTTTAAGTTGAAAAGTTACATAATTTCGGAACTGAACCAAAATAATGATCAGCAATTTTTTTCTATTATGGTCGTTTTGAATTAATGTTGAATATAAATTAGCCAAGTTTCAAGTTGACACGCATTGGTCTTATATCAGATACGCATGGTTACATAGATGAAAGTATTTTGCGACACTTTCAAAATTGTGATGTGATACTGCATGCCGGTGATTTTGGAAATGGAACTGTGGCCGACAAATTGAAAGCAATGAAGCCTTTAATGGGCGTTTATGGAAATGTAGACGGCCAAGATATAAGGAGCGACTTTCCAGAAGTTTCAAAATTTTCTATTGAAGATGTTAAGGTGTTAATGATCCATATAGGTGGTTATCCGGGTAAGTATTCGTTGCTTGCAAGGCAAGAGATTGCTTTGTATAAACCTGGAATTTTTATTTCAGGGCATTCTCACATACTAAAAATAATGTATGATGATAAGTGGAATTGCCTTCACATGAACCCTGGCGCAGCAGGCAAGCAGGGATGGCAAAAAGTAAGAACCTTGATACGTTTTGTAATTGACGGGGCCAATATAAAAGACTGTGAAGTGATAGAATTAGGCGTCTTGTAAATAAAATTTTAATTTTTTGATAATAAATTGGAAAGGGAGATCGTTTAAGTAAGTGTAATAATTTTTTTCATATAAAGATTTGTGTTTTAATTACTCCTGTTTCTACGGGAGTTTTTTTTTGCCCATAAGATAAAGCCAGCAAAAAAGCCGGCTTTATCTTATGTGATTTTAATATTTTACATTCCAGGAAAAATAGATCTTGAAATTCCTTCTACTCTAAATGGCCAAGGTACAGAGGCAATAATAATTACAAAAGCTATAAAATAATACCAAAATGAGCGGCGATGTTTCGATTGATCAGGTATATTCATTTTTGCTGACTTTTTTCCAATTGTAATTAGGACGATGGCCAACAACATTCCGGTAAGATGTTCAATAGTCCAGTATCTGTGTATAGGATCTTTCATAACAGCACCCATACCTATTGTTTGAATATCATGTAATCCCCAAACAGGACCTGCAAACCATTGATAAAAACCAATCAGTAACATAATATGTGCTGAAATCATTAAAAACAACCCAACTTTTTTATCACCACCTGTAAAAAGTTTTTTACCTATCATTCCATTCAATGACTTTACTATTGAAATCAATAATAGGATAAGAATAACCCACCTTAAAAGACTGTGTAAATGCAGCATACCTTGATACATAAAATTTGAGATTTTGTCAAAAGTAAGGCGAATTTGGTTTCCGAAATAATCAAATTCGCGTGTTATTGCAAATAGCTTACGATTGGGAATAATCAAGGATTTGGCAGGATAATTTCACTGATTGAAATTGGTAATAAGTGTGGCGCATATTTTCTTTTAATGGAACTATTATTAAACTTAGTTCATGCCAAACAAACTATTGTCCCAAATTTTGGAATCAAGGCGAAGGGGCAAAAAAATAATAAGGGGTTAAAGCAAATTCATTTTATGCTTTATTTTAAGCCTTTGCAAAGTAATCGACAAGATGTGCATTATTCATCAACTCCTCAAGGCCCTCATTGGTCATGGGTTTGTGGATAAAATCAATGACAAGTTCATGTTTACTAGCCCTTGAAAAATCTTCGGGGTTAACGGTTGAAGAAACGATAACGATACGGGTTCCTGGTAATCTATCTGCATATTTCATTTCATATTCATGCAAAAAATCCCAACCATTCATCACCGGCATATTAAGATCAAGAAAGATAATTCTTGGCGCATTTACTATGTCTTCTTTTGATTTGAAGAAATTAGAGAACCAAATGATACCTTCCTTTCCGTTATAGGCTTTAAGTACTTCGCCAGAAAACCGTGCTTTTTTTATTACAAGTTCACAAAGTACCAAAGTAATCTGGTCATCATCAATACATAAAACCTTATCTATCATTTTTTTGTTTTTAAGGATGATAGTAATTTATTTTTGATAAACATCCGTCTTTCATAAACAAATTATAAAGAATAATTCTCTAAATGTCCATTTCAATATCGAATTAACACCTACAATTCAAATATACGATTCTGTAGCTTTTATTTAATTTTCTTTATTTCATTTCAAGTAGCTCGCAATTTCCTAGAGTAAATAAGGCATTGTTCGTGTACCGTTGTCTATTACTTATTAGGCTTTAACAAAATTTATTTTTTTTATCAATTCATAGCTTCTTCTCCATCACATAATCATTCATATAATAGCCGTTACCAATATCAATATTCTCTTCTCGGATAATATGGTAATTGTTTCTTTCATAAAATGCCTTGGCAGGATTGTGGCGGTTTACGTTTAGCCATAACGCATCTGCACCCAACTTTTTGGTAACTGATTCAACCTCATCTAATAATGCTTTGCCTGCACCGGTCTTTTGCTGCGTTGGAAGTACATATAATCGTTGCAGTTTGTAAATATTATTTTCTAAAGGAGAGAAGGATGCAAAACCTACGGGGCGGTTATTTTGCAGAGCCAATAAATATTGATGTCCCTTTTGCATTTGATCTTCTAACGCATTGATGGAATACATTTTCTCCATCATATACGTTAATTGATCCTTGCTAAGGATTACCCCATAAGCAACAGGCCATGTTTCATCGGCAATGAACTTAATAGATGGAATATCAAGGGCATCCGCTGTACGTATAAACAAAGGAGAAGTGGTTGGTTGAATAGGCATAATTTATAATCCTGCTAAGCTTTCTTCAATAGTTTTTATTCTTGCCTCTGCATCTTCCTGTTTCTTTTTCTCTAAATTGATTACTTCCGGTTTGGCATTTGCTACAAATCGTTCATTTGATAATTTCTTTAAAACACTTTCTAAAAATCCCTTTTGGTGCTCAAGGTCTTTTAAAAGATCATCTTTTGTTAATGCGCTATCTATTTTTTTCTCACTCTCAATATAAAACTTATCTTTTTCAACGGCTACAATAATAGCGCCTTGCATTACCCCATTGGTATAAGCAATAGACTCCGCATTTATTTGCTTAATAAGTATGTTTTCTATTGGGCGAAATATACTTTTGTTTTCAGTATCAATATGAAGTCTAATTGTTTCTTTCGGTTTAAATTGATTTTTGTTTCTGGCATCTCGAAGTGCAGATATTACATTTTTCAATAGTTCGCCTTCCTTCAATATTGATTGATTGGCGGACTTAATCTCTCCAAATTGTTTAACACACAAATCATCCTCTCTGTTCTGTAGCATGTGATAAATTTCTTCGGTAATAAAAGGCATGAATGGGTGTAACAATTGCATTAAGTCTTCAAAGAATTGAATTGTTTTATTGTAAACGATTGCTTCAATTGGCTGTTCAAAACCGGGCTTCACCCACTCCAGATACCAACTGCAGAAATCATCCCATATTAACGAGTATATAGTTTTCAATGCTTCACTCAACTTGAATTGTGAATACATTACTTCCACTTCTGACCGAACTTGATTCAAGCGATTTTCAAACCAAGAAATAGCAAACGTATTGTTGCTTTCAGCAGTAATATTGGGTTCGATCGCTGACTTCCTCTCTTCCCACATTTTTATCAGCTTCAGTGCGTTCCAAAGCTTATTGTAAAAGTTTCGCCCTTGTTCTAAGCTAGATTCGTCAAACAAAAGATCATTGCCTGCAGGAGAAGATATCATAATACCAAAACGTACTGCATCAGCACCATATTTATCTATCAGTTCAAGCAAATCGGGACTGTTGCCTAATTGCTTGCTCATTTTTCTCCCTTGTTTGTCACGCACCATGCCAGTAAAATAAACATCGCTGAATGGTTTCTTTTGTTCGTAATGCATACCGGCCATTATCATTCTGGCAACCCAGAAGAAAATAATATCCTGACCAGTAACCAAAACAGCGGAAGGGTAGTAGTAATCTAATTCTTTATTGTTTGTCGGTGAAGAAATACCATTGAATACTTCCATCGGCCATAGCCAGGATGAGAACCATGTATCGAGTACATCAACATCCTGAGTAAGACTATCAATTAATAATTCTGAATGATTACTTTTTAATTCTTCTAAAGTTTCGGCTACATATACATTGCCTTTGTCATCGTACCAGGCCGGTATCTGTTGGCCCCACCAAAGTTGTCTGCTGATGCACCAGTCTTTTACATTTTCTAACCAGTATTTATAAGTAGCTAAAAACTTATCGCCAGGATGAATATTGATATCACCCTCTACAACAGCTTTCAATGCTGGTTCCGCCATATCTTTCATCTTTAGAAACCATTGGGTGCTGATTCTTGGTTCTACCACTACGCCGCTTCTTTGGCTATAACCTAGCCTAGTTGAATATTCTTCTTCTTTAAGCAAATGACCTTTTTCCTCCAGTTCCGCAATGATCATTTTGCGTGCAGTAAAGCGATCTTCGCCTATATAAATCTGAGCAGCTTTGCTTAATGTTCCGTCTTCGTTAAGGGTATCAACTACTTCTAAATTGTGCTTAAGACCAAGGTTGTAGTCATTGATATCGTGGGCCGGTGTTACCTTCAACGCACCGGTACCAAATGTAGGATCTACATACTCATCAAATATTATCGGGATGCGCCTATTGATCAATGGTACAAAAGCAAACTTACCTTTTAGATTGGCAAATCTTTCATCATTGGGATTTACACAAATGGCAGTATCTCCCATAATGGTTTCCGGACGCTGTGTCGCTATCGTGATACAGTTATCGCTTGTGGTTCCATCTTCTTCTGACAAAAAATAACGAAGGTGGTATAGTTTTCCGGTCACATCTTTAAATTCTACTTCCTCATCGCTCAGCGCTGTTTTTGCCGAAGGATCCCAGTTGATCATTCTTGCTCCTCTGTAAACGAGCCCCTTTTTATAAAGGTCAACAAACACCTTGATCACCGCTTTGTAATAATGATCGTCCATGGTAAAGGTGACCCGATCCCAATCTACACTGCATCCCAATCTTTCGATCTGGTTATAAATGATGCCGCCATATTTTTCTTTCCATTCAAAGGCGTATTTCAAAAATTCTTCCCTTCTAAGATTGTTTTTATCAATGCCTTTTTCTTTTAGCATCTGCACCACTTTGGCCTCTGTAGCAATGCTTGCATGATCACTTCCTGGTACCCAGCAAGCATTGAACCCACTCATTCTGGCTTTTCTAACCAAAATATCCTGAACTGTTTCGTTCAACGTGTGACCCATATGCAATACACCAGTTACATTAGGCGGAGGAATAACAATCGTAAATGATGGACGATCATCAGGAGTACTATTAAAGTATCTTTTATTGATCCAGTGTTTGTACCACTTATCTTCTGTCGCTGTGTGTATATAATTTTTACTTAGTTCCATAATATTTGCCAATAGTAATTCTTAAATTTGGATGGCAAATGTACGGAAAAACAGATGTAGGTTAGGAGGCGGTATTCAACCCTTACCATTTGCACATTTTATCTTAGGAAATTTGTATTATTTCATTCCTCTTACTTTCATTTCTATAGTATAAACTGCTTTGGAAGCTGTGATAAACAATTTGTTGTGGTTTTTGCCTCCAAAGCAAACATTGGCTGTCCATGATTGTGGCACACTTATCAAATTAATTTTTTTGCCACTTTTATTAAACACTGTGACACCTTCACTGCCAGTAAGGTATAAGTTGCCTAGATTATCAGTAGTCATTCCATCAGATCCTATATTCGCAAACAATTGTTTGTCTTTTAGGGATCCATCATTGTTGATATTGTAACGGAATGTTTTGTTACCACCTATGTCGGCCACATACAAATATTTGCCGTCTATGGATCCGATGATGCCGTTTGGTTTGATAAATTGATCTGCTACTAAAATTGGTTTGGAAGTAGTAGTTCTTAAATAGTAAACGTTTTGTTCTGTCAGGTGTGATCTTTCTTCAGGCCAGTAAGGTCGTTTGTAATACGGGTCTGTGAAATAAATTCCTCCTTTCGGGCTTACCCATACATCGTTGGGACCGTTAAATCTAGTTCCATTAAAACTGTTCAATAAGACAGTTATTTTTTTCTTATCGTCTATTTCCCATAGCTCATTGTTCTCATCGGCACACGCTATTAAATTCCCATTGTTATTGAAATAAAGACCATTTGACCTGCCCGATTTTTCAAGATAAACGGACAGTTGTCCCGCTGTGTCAATCAGCCAGATTTTATTATTTGGCTGATCTGTAAAATATACATTGCCATCATTGTCAGATGCTGGCCCTTCCGTAAAACTGAATTGATCAGAGATTAATACTAGGCTAGCATTTTCAGCAATAATAGACGATTCTGATTCCTTTTTTATCGACGACTTTTTTACTGATGAGCAAGATAATGTTTGAAGCAGTATGCAAATTGCCGCTAATGATTTCCAAAGCAATGGGAATGGAACTATCATTAATAACTTAATCTGCAATTTTTAGTGCATATACTTTCACATTGGAATTATAAAAGCTTACAGTCTTAATACCTTCATTTTTTGGAACAATTGCTAATGCAGTAACAGGTTGAGCAAATGCTGCCGTAAAAGTAGTAGTAGTATCGACCTTGCTAAAATAAATGGAAAGCCCATCTCCTCCAATTGCTGCTTTTTCAATCTGCAGGGTAATTATTTTCATAGTTGGCTGCATTACCATTGCAACCACACTTTGGGTGTTGAAATCTGGAACAATGGCGGTTTCTCTTGTTGATTTTGTCATGGAGAAAAATCTTTGAAAGTCTTCTGCTTTCGTAAAGTATTTGTAACTGATTTTTTCTGTAAGTTCAACGGTATCAATTAATTTGTAGTTATTAAGGCTTACCACACTAGTCGGGGATGTAATGGCATTTTTGGTTGTATCGCACGCCATTATTCCAAGGCTTAGAATTATAAAAACAGTAAATTTCATATTGATTTATTTAAACTCAAAGGTGAATATAATTAATTAAAAGAAACACTTTGTTATTTTAGCAGATTGTATTTTATCTTGGGCTTTGTAATATGAAGAAGATTCTTAGAACGATCATTAAAGCAGCGAGGCATTACAGAAATAATTTTGGGAAGATACATCTGGTTTATGTACCGCTGGTAGTATGTGCCAGTATAGGAGCATTGCTGATTTTGTATTCATTTTTAAATAGAGAAAAGGATACCACTGCGCTGACAAATGTTAGTTTTGCGATGTTTGTTACCCTTTCATCTGTATGCTTCGGGTATGCACGGGTTTTTGACCAGCCCAAAGAACTTAAGCTTGTGGTCAAGATAACCAAGGCAGGCGAAAGTGCGTTACAGGCGGCAATTTATTTTGTTATTGCTTCTGCATTAAAGTATGTAAACCTAAAAATGAGTGTATTCATTCCGAAGGGAACTTTCTTCAATATTACTTATGTAATTATTTACGTTTCTTATTTTTTCTGTTTTATTCTTGGGTTTTATTTTGCAGTTTTCGCAGTATTTTCCATCAACAACATTCTTAACAACCGGTTTTACAGAAACGATAATGAGGAAGATTTAAAGCAAAACAACGCTATCAACAAGTAATTGTTGGTAGCGTTGCCTGAAAAATAGTTAGTAGCGTTGTTCTGAAAAATTATTAACCTTCAAAGTCGTTGTCACCAAGACCGCTATCTGCACCAATAATATCCCAACCGCCATCTATTTTTGGCAATTCTTTTCCGTCAACGGTAAAGATACCTGAACCTTCAAATTGATCTTCTTGCTTGGTTTCCCCTTCTTTGGTTGCTTCTTTTTGGTCGTCTTTAACCTTGTTTTTATCATCGTACATAAAATAAATATTTAGAATACTAAATTACTAACAATGCAGCAATTATCAAAAAAATATTTTCCTGCAAGAATTGGCACGAATTGTTAATGGTAAAAAAAGCACTACTGAACGACTTATAATAATCTTTGGGTAGAAGTAAAACTAGATCACCTAACTTCTTGCATGTCCACCAATTTACGGTATATGCCACCATGGTCTAATAGTTCAGCGTGTGTACCTCTTTCAGCTATTTCCCCCTTTTGCATAACAATAATTTCGTCAGCATGTCGAATCGTACTTAGTCGGTGTGCAATCACTACAGAAGTCCGGTTTTGCATCATTTTATTAATAGCATCCTGAACCAACCGCTCGCTTTCTGTATCCAAAGCTGACGTTGCTTCATCTAATATAAGAATTGGAGGATTTTTTAGTACAGCTCTTGCAATAGTCAATCGTTGCCTTTCACCTCCACTAAGTTTTCCTCCCCGATCACCAATACTTGTTTGGTAGCCCGATTCTTTCTGGCTAATGTAGTTATGGGCATTGGCAATTTTGGCGGCATTGATAATATTCTCCTCAGTAGCATTTTCCACACCCAGCGCTATGTTATTATTAATGGTATCGTTAAATAGAATCGGTTCTTGGGTCACTATTCCCATTTGTTTTCTGACAGAGAATAAAGAGTAATCTTTAATATTTATTCCATCAATAAGTAGCTCACCTGAAGTTACATCATGAAACCTCGGAATAAGGTCAACCAACGTACTTTTGCCTGCACCTGATGAACCAACCAAAGCAACCGTTTTTCCTTTTTCTATTTTAAGGTTAATGTTATTCAATATTTGCTTGTCATCATAGGAAAAGCAAACATTTTTGAATTCTATTGAATGATTAAAAGTGGCAAGTTTTATTCCATTAATATTCTCATCAACTTTTATGGGTGCATTTAGAAAATCTTCAATTCTTGCAATAGCAGCACTTCCTTTTTGTATATTATAAAAAGACGAGGACAATGATTTGGCAGGATTAATTACCTGAGTAAAGATTACAACATACATAATAAACCCTTCAGCTTTTAGACCACTCGCCATATCTCCTAAAACCAATTTGCCCCCAAACCAAAGGATGCCGCACAATACCATTACACCTAATAATTCGCTAAGTGGAGAAGCCAAATCGCGTCTTTTTTGCATTCTATTGCGAAGATCAAAAAGTTGCATATTGGTAAATTCAAACTTTTTCTTCAAAACTAATTCTGCATTAAAAGCTTTGATAACTCTTAACCCACTAATCGTTTCGTCCAGTACTGATAAAGCATCTCCCAGCATGACGGCTGCAGCATTTGATTGTTTTTTTAGTGAGCGGCTAATCCGTCCTATAATGAGTGCTGTGAGCGGAAGGAAAATGAAAAGAAACAATGAAAGCTGAAAACTGATGTAAAAAAGCGTAACTAATAAAATGATTATATTTAATGGATCTTTTATTAACCCTTCAAGGGTACCCACAATAGAACTTTCTATTTCACCAATATCGTTAGTCATTTTACTCATCACATCTCCCTTTCTCTGATCTGTAAAAAATCCTATGGGGAACTGTAGTAATTTATTGTACATCTCCAGCCGCATTCTGGTCATTACGGCATTTTTTATAGGGGAGAGTACAAAATAAGACAGGTATAAAAATAAATTTTTAAAGAAAACAGTCACAATAACAATTACACAAATAAATGCCAGTGCCTTAATTGGTCCATTTGTTCCATTTGATACAATTAGCCTGCTTATCTCGTAATTGATATAGGTAATAAATTCACCTGAACCTATTATTGCAGCAGGTTTTACCAATATTAGGTTTTCTTTTGAAAATATAAGCCTCAAGAAAAATGGCAAAGTTCCAAGTGAAATAAGAGAAAAGAGAATTGAAAATACGGTGAAAATAAAATAGAGTACAATACCGCCTTTGTAGAAACTGAGGTATTTGAATATTCGTGAGTATTTCTTCATTACTAAGTTTATCTATTCATCAAATCAGCGCAAAGTAACTACTTTTACCTTGTCTGCCTAAGGTTTAGCATGGGCACAGCAATAAAAAATAAACTATAAACGATGCAGGAGGGAAAACGACAAAAGCAGGTAGCAGCTGTGATTCAGCAAGAGATGAATGATATTTTTATGCATCTTGGATTAAATATGATTGATGGCGGGATGGTATCTATATCTTCTGTAAAGATCACTCCGGATTTATTAGAGGCCAGAATTTACCTCAGTTTATTTCAGGTTGTGGATACCAAATCTGCCATGAAGAAAGTGGAGGCAAAGGCATGGGAAATAAAAAAATCGTTGAACGAAAGAATAAAACACCAATTGCGTAGGATGCCCATCCTTCACTTTTATCTGGATGATACGTTGGATTATGTTTTCAAAATGGAGAATATTTTCAAGCAAATCAATTCAGAATCAACTGCTAAACAGAAAACAGCAGAGACAGATAAATCGACTGATGAATGACATTTCTTTTTGCCTGGCGATATTTTAAAGGAAAAAAAACAACCAACGCGGTTAATTTGATTGCATGGATTAGCATTCTTGCTATTGCAGTTGGGTCTGCAGCTTTAATCTTGGTGTTAAGTGTATTTAACGGTTTCGAAGACTTGGTAAAAACACTCTATGCTGACTTCTATACTGACTTAAGGGTTTCTCCAGCGAAAGGAAAATTTGTAACGTTAACGCAAAGTCAACTGAACCAGATTAGGGGAATCTCGGGTGTAAAAAGTATTGCTAGAATTGTAGAAGAAAAAGCGGTTTTGGTAAACGATGAATACCAAAGTATCATCTACCTGAAAGGGGTAGATGAAGCGTACTCGCAGGTTTCGGGTCTGTCAAAGCATGTGTACAATGGTGCATATGATTTGGGCACACAAGACAAGCCGTTTTTGTTTTTAGGTGCCGGTATTGAAAATGCTGTAGCAGTTCAGGCGGGTATGAACATAGCACCTTTAACTGTTTACCTGCCAAACTTTAAGGCAACAGGGTTTTCGGGTTTAGATGCGCTTAATTCTTATAATGCTGATGTAGCTGGCAGTTTTATTTTGCAACAGGATTTTGATAATAAATATGCGATTACCAATATTCAGTTTGTGCAATATATGCTCGACCTGCCTGAAGATAAATATACTGCCGTTGAGATATCACTTACAAATGCAGATGGAACGGAGGCTGTTCAGGAAAGCCTGAAAAAGCTAATAGGAAAGGACATTAAAGTAGAGACCCGTTACGAACAAAATCAGAGCTTGTATACCATCATGCAGGTTGAGAAATGGGTAATCTATGGTATTCTCTCTCTTATTTTGGTAGTTGCTGCGTTTAATATGATTGGAGCACTAACCATGCTGGTACTTGAAAAGCAAAAGGACATTGCTGTATTAAAGGCTATGGGGGCAAACAATAGTTATATTCAAAGAATATTTCTTAACGAGGGCTTGGTTTTAGCAACGGTAGGTGCTGGATCAGGAATAATTGTTGCGGTTGCTATCTGCCTATTACAAATCAAGTTTAAGCTGGTAAAACTTGCTGGGGGTAGTTTTATTATCGATTATTATCCAGTCAAAATGATGCCCTTCGATTTTATTCTCGTAGGATTGACAGTTTTCATCATTTCCCTTATTGCTGCTTGGTTACCTTCTAGAAAAGCCAGTCTTCAACAATTTTCTTTAAAAAGTTGAGTGAAAGTTTGGTTGCCTTTGGGAGGTTAATTGTAATCTCCCAGTGTTTCGGGTAGTTGGGCTAGCGCTTTGGCTAATTGCTCGTCATTCGGCGCTATACCATGCCAAGCATGGCTACCCATCATAAAATCTACACCTGCACCCATTTCAGTTTTCATAAGGATGCAAATTGGTTTCCCGTTCTTCGATTTAGATTTGGCTTCTTCCAATCCGGAAATCACCGCATCCATATCGTTCCCATTCATTTCAAGTGCCATCCAATCAAAAGCTTCAAACTTTGCACGGAGGTTTCCAACGTTCATTACTTCTTTAGTAGAACCGTCTATTTGTTGACCATTTACGTCTATGGTTGCTATCAAATTATCAACTTTGTGGTGTGCGGCAAACATGATGGCTTCCCAGTTTTGTCCTTCATCCAACTCGCCATCGCCATGTAACGAAAAAATCCAACGATCATCATTGTTTAGTTTTTTGGTAAGTGCAGCACCTATAGCTACACTCATACCTTGTCCCAATGAGCCACTGGCAATTCTAACACCAGGTAAATCTTCATGTGTGGTAGGATGGCCTTGAAGGCGGCTATTAATTTTTCTGAAAGTTCCCAATTCATTGACCTCAAAATAGCCGGAATGTGCTAATACTGAATAAAATAATGGGGAAATGTGACCATTGGATAGGAAAAAAAGGTCTTCCCCCTTACCATCCATAGAAAAGTCTGTATTGTGTTTCATTATCTTGAAATACAAGGCGGTAAGAAAATCAGCACAACCAAGAGAACCTCCGGGATGACCACTTTGTACACCGTGAACCATTCTTACGATATCTCTTCTAACTTGACTAGCAATTTCTACTAAACTATGCATGGGTTAAATTTTTACAGCGTGCAAATCTACAATTATTAAATCCAGAGAAATCGTTTCTTTCAACTAAATGCACTTAAATTTAATTGTTGGATATCCTAAAAGAACCTTAATTTTACAACGGGTTGAGGTATCATATTTGAAAATATTTAATTGCTGTGAAGATTTGTTTGATCTTTTTGTTCAAAATCACTGAAAAACCTAAATAGAGAGCGGATGCAACAAATTGTACTTAGTGGTTTAATATCTTTCATTCTTACATTATTAGTCATCCCGGTTATTATTGTGATAGCCAAGGCTAAGAAATTGTATGATTTACCCGATGATACGAGAAAGCTGCACAAGGAACCAATCCCTTCTCTTGGAGGATTAGGAATGTTTATCGGATTTATTTTTGGACTATTGCTTACGTTGAATTTTGCAATTGTTCCCGAGTTCCAGTTCTATATCGCTGCATTTTTATTGATTTTCTTTCTAGGTCTTAAGGATGACATCATGGTATTGTCTCCAATTAAGAAGTTTATTTGTCAGCTTTTAACAGCTGCTATCTTGGTATTTAAAGCTGACCTTGTGTTGAACAATATGCATGGATTCTTAGGATTAAATAACATCCCTGTCATTGTTAGTTATTTACTGTCTATTTTTTCAATAGTAGTCATTATAAATGCATTTAACCTTATTGACGGAGTAGATGGCCTTGCAGGTGGATTAGGGCTAGTTTCATCATTGGTTTTTGGAATGTATTTCCTGATTAACAATAATATTGCTTACGCTGTTTTGGGTTTTAGCTTTGCAGGCTGTCTGATTGCATTTCTTTTTTATAATTTTTACCCTGCAAGAATATTTATGGGTGATACAGGTTCTTTAATGATTGGATTAATCAATAGTATTCTTGTAATAAAATTCATTCAAACCGCCGCTACGTATACTGTTTATCCTATCACCTCAGCCCCTGCAATCGGATTCGGAATTTTAATTCTACCATTAATGGATACACTTCGTGTATTTGGTTTAAGGCTTATTCATCGTCGTTCGCCATTTAGCCCTGATAGAAACCATGTGCATCACCTTTTATTGAATAAAGGCCTAACTCATAGAAGCGTTAGTCTGTCCTGCATGGCAGCAACTTTGGTAATAGCCTCACTTGGTTTTGTATTTCATCAATTAGGAACAAACATTCTTATTGCTTCTCAAATTGGATTGTTCTTTGCATTTATTTACATTGTTACTTATAAGAAGCGTCGCTACAAACTCCGGGTAATTAAAGGAGAAATAAAAACGGACCCCGTTGATGACGTAAAGCTCGTGTCATTTTATAATAACAAAGCTGCGGTTGTTGATGAAGATTAATAGCTTTCTCTAACAGTTTTTCCCTCTTTTTGTGCTATATACTTTCCTAATCATTAGCTTTGCGCTGAAAATTTTTCAGAAATGTCAGAAGAACTAGATATGATTATAGAAGATGCCGAAGCATCTATGGTTAAAGCAATTGCTCACCTTGAAGTTGAATTGGGAAAAATTAGAGCAGGAAAAGCTAATCCAAGTATGCTTGATGGGATAATGGTTGAGTATTATGGTGCGCCTACGCCAATTAACCAGGTTGCAAACATCAATATCATGGATGCCAGAACAATTAGCGTTCAGCCATGGGAGAAGAAAACACTCCAAATGATTGAACGGGCAATTATAGCTGCTAATATTGGTATAAATCCTCAAAATGATGGTATCAATATCAGACTTTTTCTTCCCCCACTAACGGAGGAAAGAAGAAAAGAATTAGTTAAGAAGTCAGCAGGTGAAGCAGAACATTCTAAGGTAGCCATTAGAAGTATAAGAAGAGATGCAATTGAAGAAGTGAAAAAGCTTCAGAAAGACGGGCTGAGTGAGGACACTGCAAAAGATGCCGAAGCAACCGTTCAAGAGACCACCGACCGATTTATTCTCCTTGTTGAAAAACACCTTGCCGCTAAAGAAAAGGATGTAATGTCTATTTAAAGGAAATTTTGTTTATACATAAACCCGGTTTAATTACCGGGTTTTTTATTTATTTGATCTTCCAAAAAATGTTTTCCCGACTGTTTCCACATGTTAATTGACTGTTAGTTACTACCTGTTTAATAAGAGAATCTTATGAATACTAAAGGATAGCTTTGTAAGTATACAAGTATGGCAACAGCAGAAACATATCAGATAAAACTTCCACAGTTCGAAGGACCATTTGACCTTTTACTATTTTTTATAGAAAGAGATGAGTTAGATATTTATAATATTCCTATCAACCGCATTACAAGAGAGTTTCTTGATTATATTCATTCTCAAGAATCGCTTAATATAGAATTGAGCAGCGAATTTATATTGTTCATTTCTACTTTGATGCGGATAAAGGCCAAATTGTTATTGCCTCGGAAAGAAATAGATGCATTGGGCAATGAAATAGATCCAAGGCAAGAATTGATTGATAAAATCTTAGAATATAAAAAATTCAAACAAGCAGCAGTCGAAATGGTGGAGTTGGAGACACTGCGTATGATGGTGGTGAAACGAGGAAATCTCCAAAGAGAACTCAGTACAATTGGAGAAGCTGCTGGTGAAGGCACAGAAATTCAGACGCTTACTATTTTTAAGCTAATGAAATCATTTGAAAAAGTGATGCAAAAAGTGCACGATAGACAGAATAAACCGGTTCATACTGTTGTTAGGTATAACTATTCAATGGAAGAAACACGGGATTATGTTCTAAGGATTACCAATAAAGAACGAACTGTATCCTTTGAGAAAATTTTCGAAGTCTGTGAAGATAGAATACATGCAATTTTCTTATTTCTTTCTGTACTCGAACTAATTCAGTTGCATTATATGTCTATCATGGTTGGTGAAGGAAGAAACAATTTCCTTGTTGAGTGGAATGCTGATAGGCCTATTGATGAAGATGCTCCCATTGGTTTTGCCAATTTTGATCCTCGACTAAATTAAGTTTCCATTAAAAAACAATCAGTAATATTGGTCTTGTTGATTTGTCTATGATTGTTGAAAGCTTTTGTAGAAAATTATTGGATACCATTGTACAGCCAAGACTGTTGCAAATTGGTAATGGATATTTTTCCATGTCTGGCACACAATCATATGAATGTAACACGACAAACCTTTTAAACGCATTATTGTTTTGGCATCCAAACCTTTCAATTTATAACCATTGCCAAACCTTCCTTTGTACTTTTGGCCAACTATGTATCTTCCTTCGGATGTACATCCGCTGCCATTTTCGTTTGAAAACCGGACTTCTGACAAGAAAACTTTGTTGCAAACTCCATGAGCAACCATGCCGGAATTGACGATTCGGTCATGAGCCAAGTCATAAATAAAAAATCTTTTTTTATCACTGTATAGTTTCATGTTTAATAGAAAACAATAGGAATTGTTATAGTTGTTTTTAATAGCAAAAGCCTTTGCCTTTTTACCTAGTTTTTTTAGTATTTCATTTTCGTTATCACTATGGAGAATGGTGCTTTCTGCGATTCCCTGTTTATCCAAGTTGTTGTAAGTTTTAATAAAATGAGCGGCGTTTTTAATACTTACATAGATGGCACATGTAAGAATCAAAAGCAAAATCCAGTCTTTTGGTTTCATAGCTTCTTCCTTTTAAGGATGATTGTGTTCATTTTATTTTCCATAAAACCATAATCTTATTGTTTTCCCAAATCATATTTTGAGTGAGTATCTTTGTAAAAAATTTATAGTTATGTTCCTCATTATTCTTGGAATTATCATATTTCTGGCAGCAGCCTCTTTAAGAAAATTGCAAGCCCCTTTTTCCGGCTATACCGGTGGGGTAAGAATCGTAGGTGTTGTCATTGTTGTATTGGGAATTGCAACTTCTTGTGTTGTCCAAATCAATGCAGGACAAATAGGTGTTAAAACTTTATTTGGGCAGGTTCAAAACGAAATATTATACAGCGGATTGCATTTTGTAAATCCTCTTATAGATGTGAAAGAGACGGATGTGCGTACTCAAAACTATACAATGAGCGGGGTTCATGATGAAGGTGCACAAGCCGGTGATGATGCCATCCGTGTATTAACTTCAGATGGCTTGGAAGTAGTAATTGACCTTACTGTTTTGTACCGGGTACAGGCAGCCGATGCACCACGGCTCGTAAGGGAAACAGGGCTTGACTACGTAGACAAAATTGTAAGACCGGTTACAAGAACAAAAATCAGAGACAATGCTGTTTACTATACTGCCATAGACTTGTACAGCACTAAACGTGATGAGTTTCAGACAAGGATATACAAGACCATAGAAGACAATTTCAAAAAGCGGGGGTTGGAGTTGGAACAACTTTTAGTGAGAAATATCACCTTGCCCAATAGGGTAAAAGCGGCTATTGAAGAAAAAATAAATGCAGAACAGGAAGCTCAAAAAATGATGTTTGTTTTGCAAAAGGAAAAACAGGAAGCTGAGCGCAAGAGGGTAGAGGCTCAAGGTATTGCAGATTATCAACGAATCATTAATACCGGATTGACAGACCAGCAATTGCAATATGAACAAATAAAAGCCATGAAAGAAATTGCCGTTTCACAAAACTCAAAAGTGATTATCATGGGCAGTAAAACGCCTGTGATTATTGATGGGAAGAATTGATACTAATTTAGGAAATAGATTTAGCATTGATTTTCTTGGAGTGTAAACTGTTAATGCAATTCTATGGTTTGAACTTCAGGTATATCATGCATCCTAACCTCAATATGCCTGTTGTGCGCTTTGGTTTTAAAGTCCTGAAAAATTTCAAGGATATCGTTGTCAATATAGACGCTATCGGTACCAATAATTTCTACAATAGCATACTCAGGTATTTTGTCCAGCATTTCTTTTATCCGCTTTTTGTTGAGGAGGCTAACATTCAAAGCAAGGTGAATGGTGACATGTAGAGAATGACCTTCCTTTTTTTCATGAACCGAAAAACCGGCTCTGTATGTATGTTTAATTAGGAAGTAGATGCTGTAAGTGATACCAATCAAAACACCGAGTAACAAATCTGTAGTTAGTATGGCAATAATAGTTATCAGGAACGGCAAAAATTGTTCTCGCCCTTGTTTATAAACACCCCATATCATTTTGGGCTTTGCCAAATTATATCCTGTCCGAACCAGGATAACTGCCAATACGCAATAGGGTATGCTATTTACAATTGAAGCAGCAAATAATACTACTAAAACCAGCCAAACTCCATGCGTAATACTGGATAATTTTGTTTTGGCACCTGCCTCAGCATTTGCAGAACTTCTTACAATAACGGCTGTAATAGGAAGTCCGCCTAACATGCCACTAAAAAAATTGCCGGTACCCTGCGCTATTAACTCCCGGTTTTGTGGTGTTATCCTATTGTATGGATCTAACTTATCTATTGCCTCAATACTGAGCAAGGTTTCCAACGTACCTACGAAGCAAATCACTATTGCATTTTTCCATATTTCAGCATTGCTAAATAATGCATGATAATTGGGGAATTTTATGTTTGCAAAGATATTTGAAGGCATATTCACAAAGTGCGTAGGTTTTAAATGTATGTATGGTATGTACTTGTTGAATAAAAATGCAAGTACGATTCCAACGAGCACCAATATAAAGGACAGGGGCAAAAAGACAATTTTTTTCAATGCTGTTTTATTCCAGATAATAGGTATTAATAAGCCGATGCAGGATATTATTATTGTTCCTCTTGAGGTGTTCAAGTAAATATTGTGTACATGCGAGAAACTGTTATTGAACTTAATAATATTGAACAATTCGTTGGTCCAAAAATCGGGCTCGTCATATCCGATTAGTAAGGGCACTTGCTTCGAAATAAGAAGAATTCCAATGGCTGTCAGCATGCCTTTTATGACTGCTGATGGAATAAAATGGGTAAAACCCCCTAATTTAAAAATTCCAAGAAGGATTTGCAACACTCCTGCAATGGCAACAGATAAAAAGAAAATTTCTATGGAGCCTAATTCATATATGGCAGCAGCGCATATGGCTGTAAGCCCAGCCGCAGGACCACTTACGCTCAATTGGGAACCACTTATGAATGTGACAAGTAATCCCCCAATTATCCCTGCAATTAGCCCTGAATATAATGGTGCTCCCGATGCTAGTGATATACCAAGGCAAAGCGGAAGTGCTACAAAGAAGACAGTAATGCTTGCTTGGAAATCGTGCTTTAAAAAGGAAAGTAAGTAAAACTTTTGTTTGCGAGATACAACTTTCATTGTTGGTTATATTATGTACAAATTAGCAGTTTCATTCTAAATGAAAATCATTTAATAATTGTGCCATGAATATTACTTACAACAGTGTTTTTATTAAAAATGATTCACATCTTTTACGTAGCCAATTATTATTTTGAAATCACAAGTTTTTGTACAAATTTTTCTCCACCTGCATCAACCATTAGGATAAATGTACCTGTCATCAAGCCTGATGTGAAAATTGGTAATTGTTTACCTTGCATAGTTATCATTTTATTCATTACTATTTTGCCGCTTAGGTCAGCAACTATTATTGCCACCTTTCCATTCATGCTATTTTCAAACCGTAATAGTGCAACATTTTTTACAGGGTTTGGATAAATAACAAATGCATTTTTTCTGAAAGGCAAGCTTACTTTTATTATGTTGCTATAGGCGAAAGAACCATCTTTATTTATCATTTTTAGGCGATAAAAAAGACGACTTCCTGAAGGCATAAAACTATTATCAACGAAAGAATATGCGTTTAAATTTTTTGCTAATTGGCTTCCTAAAGTGTAATACTCTTTTCCGTCAGCACTCCTTTCAATTTCATAACGACTGAAGTTAAGTTCATTTGTAATTTTCCAGCTAAGGTTTATTTTTTGGTTAATAAAAGTGCCGACAAATGAAATCAATTTTACCGGTACGATTGAATTGCAAACAATTGAATCTGTAAGGGTAAGATTTTGGGGTAAAAAGGTAACATTCGATAGCGTACCTGTAGTATTTACGGCGGTTAAAAATAGTGGAGATGGCGTTAATGTATATGCTGATTTAGAGGCTGTATCCGTTTGTGTTTTACAGTCAGACGATCCATTGATATCTGCTTTCATTAACCAAATTCTATTGCTGCTACTACTACTAATCCAATAGCCTCTGTTGGCTATTCCTGAAGTTGAAAATAAATTAGCCGAAAGCGAATCGCGGTATGATTTAATGCCAAGGGTATTTCCAAAAGTATCAATCAAAACAGATTTCAATATGCCATTTTTATACGAAACTAGGCCAAATGTATTGTCGTTTATTTTGCACATGCGGGGTTGCGATAGTACAAAAGAATAAGACCAATTTATGTTTCCAGCAGGATTAAAGCTTACAACTTTAGTTTCATCTAAAGTGGTTAATGTATTCAAGATAACACTACCACCTGATGTAGTGGAAAGGTTTAATAAAGTATTTGGGGGACCAACATTAAACTTTTGCCATAAGATGGTACCTAATGTATCCGTTTTTATTAGAAAAGGCGTAAATGACTCGTTATCAAAACCCCCAATGTACAGCGATCCATTGCTATATGCGATTGCGCTAGGAATAATATAACTCGAGGACGGCTTGTCGTAACTTTTTTGCCATAGAAGCGTGCCATCCGGACTAATTTTTTTTAAGTACATAGTATCCTGACTATAATGTGCAAAAAAGATAGAACCATCAGGCATGGCATAAACAGGTGGAGGAACAGGGAAAACTACAAGCGCATTGAAAGTTTTTGACCAACTAATGTTACCTGCACTATTCACTTTTATCAGTTGCAGGCTATTCTTAAACAATGTGTCAAGTAATGCCAAAACAACACTGCCATCGCTAGTGGAAGTCATAGATGCAGGAGAGTATAAAACCCCGGTTGGTTGATATGTTTTAGACCATACAGCATTTCCTGAACTGTCAGATTTTACAAAAGAAAGTGAAGTACTTGTTCCATTGTTTGAATGACTTGCCATTACAGCACTGCCATCAAGTGATGTAGCCATTGCCATGTAATTGAACTGACCGGCCTGTGTAAACAGCTTGTGGAAATTGTTTTGGGAGTTAGCGACAATAAATACAAAAGTCGAAATGAAATAAGCTATTAATTGTTTCATGATGGTAGAATGATAAAAATAATATCAATAATGGGTGTAAATTAATAAGAAAAGATTCAGCTGGCTAAAAAGTTTATAAGGATATGAATTATTACGTTTGGGTGCATATCTTACTATTTGATGGTTCTGGATTTGCTTTGGAATAAAATTATAATAGTAGAAAAAGATATTTTAATCAATAAAGTTGATGGCGATAAGTGATATAATAATAAAAACGCCTGAAAGAGCAATCATAAATAAGTAGTCGGCAGCGGATTCTAGTTTTCGAGACACATTATCCTTATTTGTTTTTATTGAAATGAATGATAGAAAACAAGATCCGGTTAATAACAAGGCAATCACGGATGTAAACTCATCTATAATACTGGTTTCAGATTTATTGCCAACTTGAAAAGACGTTATAACAACCAGGCAAAATCCCAAAAGGGTAGCTGCTGTATTAAGGATGTGTTGGGAAGTATTATTTGACATTGTTGCAAGTTATGATTTTTGATTTTTATCTATGTGATTTTTGATTTGCATAAACCCCGCAAAGTGAAAAGTAATCTTATCTTTTTTTGTTGAACAAAAAATGTGTTTCAAATCATTTTTCTTAATTAAATTTTTCAAAGGTTATTTTTGCTTTTTGCAATGATAATAAATAGGATGTAATTATATAATGTGTTTGTATTCTGAACCATTTTAACAAAAATACAATTGGTCAATATTTACGATATTTTATTTGTCGAAGACAACCCGAATGATGAAGCATTTATTAAACAAGTTTTTGCATCAAGTAAGTTTAGCAACGCTAAAATAATAGTGGCAGAAAATCTAAATGAAGTGGAGCAATACCAAACCGAAAAGTTTGATCTCATTTTAGTAGATATTGCTCTGCAAGGAAATCATGGATTGGAAACTATAAAATCAGTCAGGAATATATTTAGAAATGAAGTGCTGATTGTTTTTACAGCATTGGAAGATGAAGATAT
>JANPHE010000118.1:0-4643 GCA_031424295.1 Segetibacter sp.
CCGCAAACTACTGATGCCCCGCCTTGCACGCATGGCAGCCCTTAACCAAATGGTAGAAGATACGGGCCGCCTCTTAGGTTACGATATATTTCTGACCACACAGGCAGTGTATAGAAATGCCCGTTTTCTGGCAGGGCAAAATGTACCGGGCAGCAGCAGCTATTACGAAAAATGGAGGGTGCAATATCCCGGACCTGCAAAGGGAAAACAGCCCGCTCAGCCACCGCCGCCGCCTGCCACTCCCGCAGGATAGTAAACAAATGTTTATTTTTTTTATGTGTCAGTGGGAAAATGGACACAAAAAAGTTCTTAAAAATGACCTTTAGTGGGAAAATTTACCTCAATTAACCCGTCTCGAACGGGTGCTAACCCGTTCGGAACGCCCTCTAACCCGTTAGTGGACGGGTGTTAACCCGTTCGGAACGGGTGATAACCCGTTAGTGGACGGGTGCTAACCCCTTCGGAACGGGTGATAACCCGTTGGTGGACGGGTGATAACCCCTTCGGAACGGGTGCTAACCCGTTGGTGGACGGGTGAGAGGGCGTCTTGAACGGGTTAAAGGAGGTAACAAACACATGATCGGTTTTGATATATGGGTGAATAGCCGGGGGTACTATAATGTGCCTCCGGCTTTGTTTTGGAATGATTTGTTATTCCTAAAAATGATAAAAGAGATTAGATTGTGGAAGGATAAGAACAGTTGTTAAAAAATTAAAAGGCCATTTGATGATTGGTAACAGATTAATAATTATTATTGACTAACAAAGCGATACAAGACTTCGCCAAGCGACTTGAGTTTGGGTGGATAAGGGAAGTTTTATATTGCTTATAAGCTAGTTAGCCGCAATTATGGTAACCTCTCAAAATGCATATGAATTGGCAAAACTCTATTCAAAGAATATGGGTGAGGTTTTGCCTGACATTTATTTCGATGTAGAACATAGCAGAGAATTTAAGGACTGCTTCTATTTTGATTTCAAAATGGTAGATAAGTTTGGAAACACTCCAAAGGAGCCGCCAATGGTTGGAGGCGCTCCAGGGGTAATCGTAAACAAGTTGACCGGCGACGTAAAGACAATCAGCTTTGGAGAGTTATTTAAACTAAATTGAAATTGCATATGGCTAAAAACGAAAACTCATTCTTAGTTAAGTTGAAAGAGAATTTGTGGCAAGAGGTTCATTATGATTCCGAATATAGAAAAGGGAATTGGCTAATTATACGAGACACCAGTCATTGGTGGATGATAGGCACTGTTAACAATCCAAGAGTTTTCGATGTACCAGAACCGAGCGACTATACTGCACCGTGGACAGTTAATCTAATTGAACATCTTTGCACCTTAAACGACAAGATTACCCACGCTAGTTTAAGAGTTCCGAAGGGCTCTTAAATTATGCGTGTAAATCAGAACTGAGACCGGCAAATATGATGAAATGCACCGTTTGAATACCTGCAACACATAAGGCATTTAAGTTAGATTTGCTAAACTTAAATCAGCAGGGAAACATCGGAAAAAAGATTTTTGTAAGTAATTTGAGTGGTCAAATTCTTTAAAGTAATTACAATTATTAAAAAAACAACAAATGGACAACTATCATAACTACCAACCACAGAACGAGGAAGAAAGACAATGGGTTGAGCTCTATAATACCATCTCTCAGGAAACATCTAAGAAAATCAAGGAACTTAATGAAGAAAAAAGATTGCCTTATTTGAGAGCATCTGAACCTACTGACCTATCATTAATGAACCTTTATCTTCAGGCATTGAAAAATGAGGATTATGAAACTTGCGCAGTAGCCAAAGCATTGCTAATTGAAAGAGGTTTTAAAATTCCAAATTAAGTCTTTGTTCTGACAGGTTTTCCTTTTATTGTATGGAGGATTAGCAGGGAAACTACCTTTCGCTTCACTAAAAATACCAATTACACATCGCTGGTTCTCTAAGCGCTGCTGCAAAGTCGGGAGAAGGAGAACCTGCTAGGCCAAAAAAGTTTATTTATATTTGAGATGTAACTTTTTTAACCGCCACTTTCTTGTAGCTGCAAAACGGTATAGCTAATTATAAAATGACCGACACAAAACTAAATATTATCGACAATGACCTGTGTTTAACGAGAAATGGTGACGGAGGAATATTAAGATGCTATAAACCATTTTCGAAAATTGCTGAGTTTCGAAAAGTTGCACCCAACCGTATTATTGTTCGGGAAGACACAGAAAATTACGATGACAATAAATCGAATATTTATTGCCTTGACGACAATTTTAAAATTGTATGGTTCTCCGACCAACCTTTTAACAAAGACACATTCCCAAATCAAATAGTTTGGGACAAAGAAATAAATGATAACGGCACGAGTTGGAATGATTATGTAGTTGACAACATAAATACCATGACTTGTTCGTCTTGGAAAGGATTTACTGTATCAATATCGTATAAGACTGGAAAGATTATAAAATCATTGTTTACTAAATGACAACTGAAAAATTGAGGATATTAACAACTAGCTATAACAGCACATTTGCAATAGGCGGAGTTTCGTGCTCCGCAGACAGTTTTGTGGTTAAATAATCAGTTGTGCTTCATATCAATTTCAGTGGTCGCAGACCCGCCTTCATTTTATTTCGGGCGGGCAAGCAGTTTAGTGTGCCGAAATCGCAAACTTCTTACAGCTGCAAAGCGTTAGTCAGAATACTATAACACGATAACTCAGGAAAATAAAGAGAATTAAAAATGAAGGACTTCATAAAAAAGTTTAGAATAGAAAAGTGGCACTTCTATTTACTTGGATTTGTTCTCTTCAATTTTGGAACAGGGTTAGTTACAGGTTATAAACTAAATCAAGACTTCGCACTCATTTTAAAAATAATTTTATACCTGACAGGACTAATTTTATTTTTTACAACATTAAGACCATTTAAGAAAATAGCTTTTTATTATTCGTTTTATCCAATATCAGGTGTTTTGACAGGACTTTTCTTTTTCTTCGGTGGTATTTTCCTTGCAATTTTATCTTCACTTGTCTTATTTCCGATTGTTCCAAAACAGACAGAATACAAAACACAGACAATAAAAATTTATGACAGATTTCAAGGTTTTATGGCTTCTTGTTGCTCATATGAAGTAGTAAAACCAGAACTGTATATTTTTGAAAAACATTTAGGTTATATAAACATTAAAAAAACTATGGACGCCGATAAGGACGAGTTTATTTTTAAAAACAATACGATTATTTATAAGTACGAATTGGATAGTGATGGAAAAACAACAACACCAAGAGACACAACTGAGATACTTAATTTTGAATAGAAGTACAATCGCTAACAGCACGTACCAGCAATTGGAAGTGCAGTGCCCTTCAGTACCGAACGGATACGTTTGGGCGGGGTTAAATGAAGCTTTTCCGCTTAAGCCGAACAAGTTGTGCTTCGTATCAAGTTCAATGTTGGCAGACCCGCCTTCATTTTATTTCGGGCGGGCAAGCAGTTTTGTGCTTCGAAATCGCCAACTTCTTGTAGCTGCAAACGGTTACCGGTAATGCCACAACGACACACAATGAAACGACTTTTGACAATAATACTGGCGACTTTGGTTCTGACATCTTGCGACAGACAAAAAAGTAATGTGACAAGTTCTACTGAACAATCAATTGCAAAGACGAACACGACAGACTACCCAAAGGCTGACAATAACGGAAGTGCTTTTAGTAACTTAGAATATAAAACTCTTTTAGGCAGACTGTTTGACAACCCCGACTTTGACACAAGCCAAACTGCTATTTGGAAACCGAACTACTATGAGAGGATGACTTTCCCTGTGTCTTATGATGGCAAATGCCATACAAACATTGACACAATTATGTATTTCACAGACAGAGAAAAGAGAAAATGTGCTTGCGTTATTGTGACAACTTTTAATTACAGAAAAGGTGGTTTTGAGGACAGCACAAAAATTCAAATTGGAGACTGTCATTTTTGTGGCGTTCCTATTGGCATTGCATTATTAGCAGAGACAAAGGACAAAAGTTGGGAACTCTATAAATTTGAAAAAGCATTTACTTCTCTTGGTTATTTTGGGACATATAGAACAGGTCGACAAGACGCTGGAAAAATTACCTTAAAAGAAATTGGCGACAAATGGACTTGCCTCTCTTTGACGCAAGGAGTTGGTGGCAATGGCGGTTACCTTTCGGGTTCGGAGCCACTTTATTCAATTGAGGAATTTCATTTAGGCGGTTTCCCAAACAGGACATTATCAAATTTACTTTCTTACAATTTCTTTTACTCAAATGTTGAAGCTGGAGGTGTTAAAGACGGGCGACCTGAGAGCGAAATAAAAGAAGAAAAGACTGTAATGAAATTAATAAAAAAGAAAGGCGAATATTACGATATAGACTTAGTAACGACATCAAAAGGGAAATCAACTATTGAGCATTACAAATACTCGGACGACTATGGCCAATACGTTGAGAAATAAGGCACATACCGCTAACAAGTGGTTTTTGATAGCGGGGGTTCCGTGCTTCGCAGACAAATTTGTGCAAGGTGGAAGTTCAGTTCTCCGAATGAAGTTTAGTTTCGTCAGCTTAGGGTCCCTTTCAGGAGACCAAAGCTGTTGCTTAAGATGCTATTGTCAGCT
>JANPHE010000119.1:0-3959 GCA_031424295.1 Segetibacter sp.
ATTGGCGATGCTATGAGTGCCTATTCTATTGGCTGCGTTACACTAGATAAAACTAATCCCAATATTGTGTGGGTGGGTAGTGGGGAAAATAATAATCAACGGGCTGTGGGTTATGGCGATGGCGTTTATAAAAGCGAAGACGCAGGCAAAACTTTTAAAAATGTAGGGCTTACCAAGTCAGAACATATTGGCATGATTGCCACCGACCCCAACAACTCAGATGTAGTATATGTAGCTGCTTATGGCCCTGTGTGGAAAAGCGGAGGAGAAAGAGGTATTTATAAAACAACCGATGGCGGCAAAAACTGGAAACAAATTTTAAACGTTAGTGAGAATACAGGGTTTAATGAAATTCATATTCACCCAAAGAACCCAAATGTATTGTTTGCATGCGCACACCAACGCCGCCGGCACGAATGGACTTATATAAGCGGTGGACCTGAAAGTGCTATTTATAAAAGTACCGATGCAGGTGCTACCTGGACAAAACTCACCAACGGTTTACCAACCGGTGATGTAGGAAGAATTGCTCTGGCTATTCCACCAAGTAGCCCCGAAATAGTGTATGCCATGTGCGAAGGCAAGGACAATAAAGGGTTTTATAAAAGTACCGACTATGGTGCAAGCTTCGAAAAGCAAAGTGGCAAAGCCACCGATGGTAATTATTACCAGGAAATATTTGCAGACCCCCAAAATGCAGACAAAGTATTTGTAATGGATACATGGCTAAATGTAACAACCGATGGTGGAAAAACATTTAAAGGTTTAGGCGAGAAAAACAAACACGTTGACAATCACGTCATTTGGATTGACCCTGACAATACCAAACACTATTTGGTAGGTTGTGATGGCGGGTTGTATGAAAGCTTCGATGGCGCTGCTACATGGCGCTATTTCGGCAACTTGCCTCTTACCCAATTTTACAGGGTATGTGTAGATAATACCAAACCCTTTTACTACATCTATTCTGGTACGCAAGATAACAATACATTGGGTGGACCAAGCCGCACTACTAGTGCCAGTGGAATTATCAATGCAGATTGGTATGTAACCACGGGTGGCGATGGCTTTCAAAGCAGGGTAGATCCCAAAGAACCCAACATTGTTTACAGCGAATCGCAGTATGGTGGTTTGATAAGGTTTGATAAAAAATCAGGAGAAACGGTGGACATTCGCCCAATGGAAAAGCAAGGCGAACCTGCTTATCGCTTCAACTGGGATGCACCCATCATCATTAGCAATTTTGACAACAAGCGCATTTATTTTGCTGCCAACAAAGTATTTAGAAGCAACGACCGTGGCAATGCCTGGCAGGTCATCAGTCCTGACTTATCCAGAGGATTGGATCGAAATAAATTTCCGGTGATGGGCAAAGTATGGAGTATGGATGCTGTGGCAAAAAATGCTTCCACTTCCATTTTTGGAAACATTACAGCACTAAGCGAGTCGCCAAAAAATGAAAACATCATTTATGCAGGAACCGATGATGGCTTAATACAGGTTACAGATAATGGAGGCAGCAGTTGGACAAAAATTGACAATATTGCTGGCATACCTCAAATTAAGGCAGGTCCATACACTATGCAACCACTTGTAAATTACTTACTTACTTCTATGCACAACGAAGCGGTAGCTTATGCTGTGTTTAATAATCCCAGGCAAGGCGATTTTAAACCGTACTTGATAAAAACAAGTGATAAAGGGAAAACATGGACAAGCATATCTGCTACTTTACCCGAAAATGGACCCGTGTATTCCATTGCAGAAGACCATATCAATCCTGACTTATTGTTTTGTGGTACTGAGTTTGGATTTTATTTTAGCAACGATGGCGGCAAAAACTGGATAGAATTAAAAGGCGGATTACCCACTAGCATTTGTGTAAAAGACATTACTATTCAACGTGAAGAAAACGATGTAGTGATTGCCACCTTTGGCAGAGGACTTTTTGTGTTAGATAATTATTCGCTGCTCCAAAATATAAAGAAAGAAGACCTTGGTAAAAAGGCACTTATTTTTCCTATAAAAGAGGGGTTGGTGTACAACGAAAGTAGCCCTTACGGACACATTGGCAAGTCGTTTCAAGGAGAAAGTTTTTACACAGCACGTAACCCCGAAGTAGGTGCTACGGTTTATTACTATTTAAAGAGTGATAGCAAAACAATAAAAGACCTGAGAACTGACGCTGAAAAAGAAAAAGAGAAAAATAAGCAAGACGTATATTACCCAACTGCGGATAGCATACGAATGGAAGATAACGAAGATGCTCCTTATGTTTTAGCAATCATAACAGATGAACAAGGCAATGAAATAAGAAAATACAAGCAGCCTGCAAAAAAGGGACTTACCAAACTAATTTGGGATGGAAGATATGAACTGACCGTGCCCATCAATTTTAAAGAGCCGGACCTAACCAATCCTTATTACACACCACCCCTAGGGCAACCAGCCGTTCCGGGAAAATACTACATACAATTGCTGCATGTTAAAGGCGCAGTAACCGAAACCCTGACCGACAAAGTTGCATTTACCATCAAAGCGTTAAACCAAAGTACTTTGCCTGTACCCGATCAGGCAAGTATGCTAGCATACAACAAAGAACTAGCTGATTTTAGAAGAGTTGCATTGGGTACTTATGATTACTACAACGAGCTGAAAGAACGGATTAAATATTTGAAAAAGGGTGTATTGGCAAGCCATGTAAATAGTCTGGGTTTATTAGCCGATTTAAATGTCTGTACCAAAAAAATAAATGCCTTAGAAATTCAATTTAACGGGGATGCTAGTTTAGCCAAACGTGAGTTTGAAACATTGAATGGTTTTATAAGTGCCTTAGAAGGTTGTGTGAATGAAAGTTGGTACCAAAGCTTAGGTGCCACCCAAACGCACAAAGACAAAGTGGCTCGTTTGAAAACATCATTTAAAGATTTATATGCCAACGTATTGGATTTGAAAGCAAGCATAGAAAGCATAGAGCAAAAAGCCGAGAGCCTGAAAATGCCTTCAACTTTAGGCAGGTTGCCTAAGTTGGAATAGCGTTTTGGCGTTTAGTATTGTTATAGGCCAAATACATCGATTTAGAAATATTAGACAGACCGCTTTTAAACAGTTATGTAGAAGTATTAGTTCAAAATTAATCGGGCTAATGCTTCTGCTTGAATTGATTTTCCCTGAATTAGAAATAGTTATTTGCAGAATAAATGACAGTACTACGCAATCATCATTCATTTCTGCAACAAAGAACTTATGAGATAAATAAACGGATGAAAAAATCCTCTCTTCAATGCAAATGTTTCCTGACTTCCGCTCTGGGACACCATAATTGAAAACAACAATCCAGCATTTATGGACACTACAGAGGTATTTTCGAAAAAATAAAAAATGTATGAAAGCCAATTAGACCAAACTAGAAAAAAATAAAATTGCAGGCTCGCTGATTCATCACACGCTTATCCAATAACAATACAATATAGCAACCATAGTTCAAGTAAAAGCACCCAAAGAAGTTTTGTAGAATCAGATTATAGATTACTCAAATTGGCCTTACCTGCTATGGTGGCTAAAGTTTAATTAAAGCAATAGCATGTGTAATTCCTTTTTGGTGGTTTATTAAATTATGAAAACTACCACCAAAAGTTTCTGGGATCTTTAATAATTTAACTTTTATAGGAAGATTAAACAATAAAAATAAATTAGCGTTCAATTGTTGGCGGATGTTTATCAAATTTTGCAACAACGCCAATACTTACATGTTAGCCCCAATTTCAGATTTCAAGTTCTATTTCAAAACCCCCAATTCCTTGCCCACTTTAGTAAATGCAGAAATAGCATGATCCAAATGATGCACTTCATGTGCCGCACTTAACTGCACTCTTATTCTAGCCAACCCCTTAGCCACTACAGGATAAAAGAAACCGATTACATAAATACCTTCATCCAATAATTTAGCTGCAAACTCT
>JANPHE010000120.1:0-3930 GCA_031424295.1 Segetibacter sp.
TCCATTTTTACTATAAATGATAATTTATCAAAGGGTGATTTAAATGCCTTTAATAAATTATCCGAAGGAGGATCAGCAATCAGCAGTTTTATTCATCCACGCAATAATTTCTTACCTCAAACAAAATATATTGCAAATGGATATGCAATCAATAAATTTGGAATTGGATACAGTCCGCAAATTAGTTTTAGGACTTTATCAAAAAAAATAATTGCGCCTCCTTCAAATTTTGTTAGCCAGATTTTTTCTCAAAATGAAATTCAGCTTAATTGGAATAATGCCATCTTTCCAGATTCGTTTGCTTCAGCTAGAGGATATTTGATTGTATATTCAACGGATTATCCATCTGCCATTACTTCCCCTAATGGAAAGGACCCGTCGGAAATGATTAGTAAAGGAAAACTTGCCGGCAATATAAACGCAGGTTTGCCACGTATGCCTGCTAATAGTCTAATAACGACAGGCCTCAGCAAAGATTCGACCTATCATTTTTTATTGGTACCCTATACCTGGGATGGAGTTAATAAAGATACCTATAATTATTACACGGAGGGGATGTTGAGAACACAAGCTAAACCCGGTCCGGTAACTTTTATATGGATCGGAGGCAGTTCTGGTATGTGGTCAGACAAGACAAAATGGTCACCTAATTCGGTGCCGTTAAGTAGCGATACGGTTCAGTTTATTTCATCCAATCCGGCTACAGTTTCAGCCATTCCTAATATCAATTTAGGAAAATTGGTTTTAAAAGGAAAAGGTTCTGTTACATTAACGGCGGCCGGTGTCCGTACTATAAACGTGGTAACAAGTGACTCTGCGTTATATATTTCCGATTCTTCTTTGTTGATTATTGGTAATAATAATGCTATAATGCTCAATTTGCCCAATGGTAGTAAAGGAATAATAAATGGAAGGTTATTATTCCGGCAAGGCAGCCACCGGTTAATAGCAAATGATAGTGCCGCTGTAACGTTTAATAAGGGCAGTTCTTTTATAGCAGGAGATCTTTCACTTAAAGGTTTCGCAGGTGCACCCTTTGGTACAACAGGAAATACCAACACTATCCTGTTTACCGATAGTTCTGCATATGTCCAAAACGAAGGGCTTTCACCTTTTGGATTAAACTCCCCAGCTTCAAAAATCACGCTGCAACGTAGAAGCAATTATTTTTTTATGCCTGGCGGCAATGCTGCTTTTGGGCTTTCAGGCCGGTCCTATGGTAACATTATCATTGGCAACGGTACTCAAGTATCTTCATCAGGCTCTTCAGATGTAGCTTTCAATACATTAAAAGTGGATTCCGCTAGTTCCTTTTCCTTTACTGGAAATGCAACTAACAGAGTAAGCATTAGCGGAGATATTATCAGCTCCGGTGCTGGAAACATTGAGCTAACTGCCGGCAATATTTTGTTTGCCAATAATGGCATCCAAAATATAGGCGCGGGCACCGGAACCGGGCAGATTTCCTTAAACAGGATTACTGTTTCCGCTGGAACAACCCTAACCCTTCTAAGAGATCTGGTTTCTTCTGTAAGTACTACTATCAGTGGTACTTTGGCTTGCGGATCAGCTACATTATCCGGTGCTGGCAATTTTACACTTTTGGCGGGTGCTGCCTTGCAAATAGGTTCACCTGATGGGATTACTTCAGGAGTTGCCAAAGGAAATATTCAAATGTCCGGGCGAACTTTCAGCTCCTCCGCCAACTATATTTTCAATGGGTCAAGTGATCAGAAAACAGGACTATTTACCACTACACCGATCGCTAACTCTGTAAACAAACTAACTTTTGCAACAAATGGCCTGCTTCGGCTATCGGGTAATCTCAATATTCTTTCAAGCTCAGGAAATTCATTATCTCTTAGCAGCGGTACGGTAGATCTAAATGGTTTTATTCTAACTATACCGGCAACCGGAAAAGTAAGTGCAACCGGAGGTAATTTTTCCGGCACTACGGGGTTATTGAAATTTTTAGGTGCTGGATTTGTTTCAGGAAATGTGACATTATCTAATGTTGAAATAGCAAAATCAGTAGATTTTGGTTCTGGCACTGTAATCACCTCTAGCCTTACCATTAACAATGGAGGAATAGTGGTTACAAATCCACCTGCTTACGCAAATGGCTCCACTTTAATTTATAATACGGGAATTTTTTATAAAAGAGGGTTGGAATGGAGCGCACTTTCCGGTAAAGGATACCCTAATCATGTTTTTATAAAAGGAAACACAACGGTGGATGTGAGTGCAAACGGATTTGCTGATCGCGGAATTGGTGGTAACCTAATTGTAGGATCTGCAGATAGCAAAGGTTCTTTGACTATGGGAGCTTCTACTGCAAAGTTATTGATTGGGAATAGCATTATACTTGGCGGCAATGTAGCTGGCAATACACTCACTTTATCTACGATAGCCGGTTCGGATCTCTTTATTGGAGGAGACTGGAATAGAAACAGTAATGGTTCATTTGTACCTAATGGCAGGAAAGTAATTTTTAATGGAAATGGGATACAAGTTATCAGTGGCCCGGGAATAGAGGAAGTTTTCCCTTTTATTTCTTTATCAAAAACATCTGGCTCAGTTTTACTTAATAATAATCTCCGGGTAACACAGCAAGTAGAGTTTATGGCCATGAACAATGCACTTTTAAATACAGCCATTAATGCATTAACCATTTCTACAACCAATCAGTCAGCAATATCCCAACCTGGCAATGGATATATTGTTGGTAATTTAAAAAGGCTAATAAAAACAGGAATTAACCTTAACTATCTTTTCCCAATAGGAACCAATCTTGGCTACACACCTGTATCCCTTACGTTTAGTAGTGTTTCTAGTTCAGGAAACGTTTCTGCCGCTTCCATAGACGGAGAATATCCTTTGCTTCCAAGTGACATTATTAAAAACAAATCAATCAATAGATATTGGAAAATTACAAACGAAAGTTTGGCCTTTTCAACTTGTCAATCTCGGTTTACTTTTTTAAATACAGATAGGGATCCACTTGTAAACACAAGCTCCTTAATAATTGCAAAAAATTCTAACGGATGGACTTATCCAAAAGTCTCAGGGCGGAGTGCTAATTATACAGAGATTTCAGAGGATACTAGCTTTGGGGAATATATCATTGCTCAAAGGGCCTGTGTAGTCCCTACCCTTTCATCTGTCATTACCAATGTACGTTGCTTCAATACTTCTACAGGAGCAATAACAATAAATACCTCAGGAGGTACCGATCCATTCACTTTTTCTTGGTCTGGTCCAAATGGCTTTTCTTCAATTACAAAATCAATTGATAATGTAAAAGCAGGGCAATACCAATTAACAGTTACTTCTAAATTAGGTTGCAATGCGATTTCTACTTATAATGTTTTACAACCGTCGCAAATTGTCACTAATGCTCAGCATTTGCCTATAACATGCAATGGCGCTACAACCAACCTCGTGGTGAATGCTACAGGTGGAACCGGAATTTTCCAATACACATTATCCGATGGTGTAAATACAACAGGACCTCAAGCAAACAACTCATTCACCGTAGGTGCAGGTAACTATACCGTGAACATTGATGATGCAAACAACTGCAACATCAATACAGGTAGCATAGCTATCAATGAGCCGACAGCAATAACTGCCAATGCCACTTTTGACCCTATAGCCTGTAATGGTGCTACAACCAATCTGGTAGTGAATGCTACGGGTGGAACCGGAATATTCCAATACACTTTATCCGATGGCGTAAATACTGTAGGTCCACAAGCTAGCAATTCATTTACCGTAGGTGCAGGTAACTATACGGTGAACATTGCTGATGCAAACAACTGCAACATATCTGTTCAAAAAAATATTATAGAGCCGTCAATGCTACATGTTAGCGCTTCCTATATTCCATTTAATCCAGGAGACACTACTACCGTACTTACTGTACTTGCA
>JANPHE010000121.1:0-4627 GCA_031424295.1 Segetibacter sp.
GAATAAGGATAGGCAGAAAGAAATTTTGGATGCTTATTTTGATCCAAAAAAGGGTATAGGTTATACTTTGGCGAGAACCAATATTCACAGTTGCGATTTCTCAAGTGCCAGTTATACTTATGTTGCAGAAGGAGATAAGGATTTAAAAACCTTTTCTATTGCTCATGATAAATCATATCGTATCCCATTGATAAAACAAGCGATTGCTACTGCTGGTGGTAAGCTTACTTTGTTTGCAAGTCCCTGGAGTCCTCCTGCATTTATGAAAGACAACAACAGCATGCTTCAAGGCGGTAAATTAAAGCCTGCGTTTTATCAATCCTGGGCAAATTATTTTGTAAAGTTCATTAAAGCATATGAAATGGAAGGCATTGCAGTTTGGGGGATGACTATTCAGAATGAACCAATGGCAAAACAAACGTGGGAGTCATGCATTTTTACAGCTGAGGAAGAATGTGATTTTCTGAAAAATAATTTAGGACCTTCATTAAAGAAGGAGGGTTTGGGTACAAGAAAAATTATTATGTGGGATCACAACAGAGATTTGATTTTTCAAAGGGCTGCTACATTACTCAAGGATGCTGAGGCAGCTAAATATGTTTGGGGAATAGGATTTCATTGGTACGAAGACTGGAGTGGCGGCAAGCAAATGTTTGACAATATAAAAAAGGTTGGAGATGCTTTTCCCGATAAGCCTTTGTTCTTTACCGAAGGCTGTAATGGACCATTTAATTTGAAACAAATTGATGATTGGAAATACGGTGAGCGGTATGGAGAATCTATGATTCATGACTTCAACAATGGGTCTGTTGCATGGACTGATTGGAATGTATTGCTTGATGAGAATGGCGGACCAAACCATGTTGGCAACTTTTGCTTTGCGCCAATACATGGAGATGTCAAAACAGGTAAGCTCTATTACATGAATGCATACTACTATATTGGGCACTTTTCAAAGTTTATTCGACCGGGTGCTAAGCGCATCTCAATTGTATCTAGCAGAAGCCAATTTTTAACAACAGCGTTTAAAAATGAAGATGGTAAAAATGTTGTTATAGTAATGAATCAAAGCAATCTTCGTATTCCTTATTTTCTATGGGTAGATGGTAAAGCAGCAGAAGTCGTAAGCCTTCCGCATTCCATAGCAACTTTAATTTTTGAGTAACTGATTAATATTTCATCTATACTTTTGAAATGTGATTAATTCTTTTTTATGAAAAATATCATTTTTGCAGGTTTCATTTGTTTTGCACTTTCAGCTTGCAAAAAAAGTCCCGAAGCAATAATACCTACTCCACCAGAAATTGGCATTGCCAATATAGAGGTTGATGGTTTTAACAATGGCACCAACTACAGTGGAGTAAGTACTCTGCCAATTGTAAAAGTATCATTTACCAGTGCGGTAAACCGCCTATCTGTATCAGGGGCTGTAGCCTTTAAAAATGCGAGTGGGGTAAACATTTCATACAACTTGTCATATGCAGACAACGACAGCACAATTGTACTTGTTCCAGCTTCAAAGTTGGATTATCTCTCAAAGAATGGTGTTACAATCTCAACCAATCTTACATCAAAGGAGAATGGTCTATTTAAGGCAAACGCCTTTATAAATCTATTAACAATTATCGACTCTTCCAATAAATTCCCGATTGTTACCAATGAGCAATTGCTAACACTAGTCCAGAGGCAACATTTCAAGTATTTTTGGGATTTTGGTCATCCTGTATCTGGTTTGGCAAGAGAAAGAAATACTTCCGGTGATGTAGTTACCTCCGGTGGGTCAGGGTTTGGACTGATGGCTATTATCACAGGGATTAGTAGAGGCTTCATAACCAAAGCGCAGGGGCTGGCGAGAATGCAAAAGATTACTACATTTCTTAAAAATAAAGCACAAAAATTTCATGGAGCTTTTCCGCATTGGCTTAATGGCGTTACCGGACAGGTTATTCCATTTAGCCAATTTGATGATGGGGCAGATTTGGTAGAAACTTCTTATCTGGTGCAAGGATTGCTGACGGCAAGGCAATTTTTTAATGGAAGCTCCACTGCAGAACAAAATTTGAGAAATAGCATCAATAGCATTTGCAACAATGTAGAGTGGGACTGGTTTAGAAAGAACAACGAGCAAGTGTTGTATTGGCATTGGAGTCAAACTAATAATTGGAATATGAATGTGCAGATAAAAGGCTGGAACGAATGTTTAATTACCTATGTATTGGCGGCTTCTTCAAGTTCCCATTCAGTGCCAAAAACCGTCTATGATCAGGGGTGGGCTTCTAATGGTGGGTTAGTAAACGGCAAAACATATTATGGTGTGCAACTTCCGCTAGGGCCTGCTGCCGGAGGTCCATTATTCTTCGCTCATTATTCATTTCTTGGTATTGATCCTACTGATTTAGTAGATGCATATGCAAATTATAAAACGCAAAATGCAGCACATACCCAAATCAACTTCAACTATTGCAAGGCAAATCCACAAGGATACTATGGTTATAGTGTATCATGTTGGGGGCTCACGGCAAGTGATGATTTTAAGTTTGGATACAAAGTACATGAACCGAATAATGACAATGGCGTAATATCACCAACAGCAGCACTTTCTTCCTTTCCATATACACCTGTTCAGTCTATGAATGCATTAAATTTTTTTTATTATAAGCTTGGAGATAAATTATTTAAGGAATATGGTTTTACCGATGCATTTTCTCTAAATGAACCATGGTTTGCAGACTCTTTTCTAGCTATTGATCAAGGCCCAATCATCATTATGATAGAGAATTATAGAAGCGGATTGTTGTGGGATCTTTTTATGAGTTGTCCAGAAGTGAAAACCGGTATGAGGAGTTTAGGATTTACTGGTCCTCATTTGTAGTATTTACTTTTATTAGTGAAACACATTTAACCATCAACCTATATGAAATCAGCTAAAGGTTTTTTCTTTTTATCAATTACTTTTTTTCCAAGCATTTTTTGTTGGTCGCAAAAAATGGGAGTTGACAAATCAAGTATCTATCATGCCCCTTTGGTCAAAAATATTTCCGATTCTAACCTTGTTGAACTTGTACAAAAACAGACCTTCAGATACTTTTGGGATTTTGCGCATCCTGTTTCGGGTATGGCTAGAGAAAGAAGCAATAATTCGTTTAATTATGGAGATGAAGTAGTAACAACAGGGGGTACCGGATTTGGGATCATGGCAATCATTGTAGCTGCCGAAAGGAAATGGATTGGCAGAGATACAGCGTGCAAACATATTCGCAAAATATTGACCTTCCTATTGAAGGCAAATTCTTATCATGGCGTTTTCCCTCATTGGTTAAATGGTGCAACAGGAAAAGTGATTCCTTTCAGTAGAAAAGATGATGGTGCAGATTTGGTAGAAACGGCTTATCTGTTTCAAGGCCTTTTATGTGCAAGGCAATACTTTAATAACAACAACAATGTTGAGGATGAAGTAAGAAATCGCATCAATTCTTTGTGGAATGATATTGAGTGGAATTGGTTTACTAAAGAAGGAGAAGAAGTTTTATACTGGCATTGGTCTCCTAATAATGATTGGGCAATGAACTTCCCGCTGCATGGCTACAATGAAGCACTTATTACCTATGTTTTGGCTGCTTCTGCTGATAGATACCCCGTTAGTGCCGCGGTTTATCACAATGGTTGGGCAAAGAGTAATTTTTTTATTAACGGCAAATCATTTTATGGTTATAAACTTCAGCTTGGATTTGACTTTGGCGGACCTTTATTTTTTTCACAGTATTCATTTTTAGGTTTAGATCCTCATGGATTAAAAGATCAATACGCAGACTATTGGGAACAAAATGTAAATCACACACTCATTAACTACGAGCATGCCGTGAGAAACCCAAATCGTTTTAAAGGGTATGGACCCAATAGTTGGGGCCTTACGGCAAGTGACAATCAGGATGGCTATAATGCACATTCACCTACAGAAGATTTAGGTGTCATCACACCTACTGCGGCTTTGTCTGCATTCCCTTACACGACCAATAAATCCATGGCTGCACTTCGGTATTTTTACGATGTGCTTGGAAACAAGATTTGGGGAAAGTATGGTTTTGTAGATTCTTACAATGAAAGTAGAAACTGGTATGCAAAATCCTATTTAGCAATAGACCAAGGTCCTATTGTTGTAATGATTGAAAACTATAGAACAGGTTTGCTTTGGAAGTTATTTATGAGTTGTCCAGAAATCAAAAACGGATTGAGAAAACTTGAATTTAATAGCCCTTGGTTAAATAACAGGTAGAAATTTGCTTATTATTGCTATTCAAAGGATAAGAATTTGCTTAATTTTTAGAAAAGGAAACATGATGAAATATTTTAGAGTTTTTTTGGTGACAGTTGTTGTATTCAGCACTTTCATTGTAAACGGTCAACGTAAATCTTCTTTAGAAGATATTAGAATGAAAGCTTTTGTAGATGGTTTGATGAAGCAAATGAATCAGGATGAAAAACTTGGTCAGTTAAACCTACCAGCAGCTGGAGATATCACTACCGGACAAGTGTCAAGTTCAGACATTTCATCCAAAATAAAAGAAGGAAAAGTTGGTGGATTGTTCAATATAAAAGGCGTTGAAAAAATCAAAGAAGTACAAAGAAT
>JANPHE010000122.1:0-24790 GCA_031424295.1 Segetibacter sp.
CTAAAAGAGGGTGCATTTAGCTACATCAATAAAAGTGAAATAACGGTCAATTTCTTAGAATCTGCCATCCGTTTTTCATTCGAAAGAAATCAAATAATAAACGAATTACAGACTGCGAAAAAGGATCTCCAGCTAAGCGAATCATTGTATCGGAATTTGTTTGAGAATATGCTCAATGGCTTTGCATTGTTAAAAGTTGTTTTTGAAAAAAACAGGGCTATAGACTGCGAGTTCATAAACACTAATGAGCAGTATGAAATAATTACAGGTCTTACAAATCTAGAAGGTAAATTTCTTAATGAAGTAATTGAAGATTTTCACAATTCAGATCCAACTTTCTATGCAAATATTGATAGATTAATTCAAACCGGAAAACCCATATCATATGAAGCTGAAATAAAGGCGTTGGATAAATGGTTATTGGTTTCCGTTTACATACCCGAAGAAGGATATGTAATTAATATTATTGAAAACATAACGCAAAGGAAAAAACTTGAACAACAACAATCATTGCTTGCCTCAGTAGTTAATTCTACAAATGATGCCATTATAACTGAAAACCTGAAGGGGAAAATAACGAGTTGGAACAATGGTGCAGTGCAGCTTTTAGGATATACGGAAGCGGAAGCAAAAGATCAATTATATAACCACTTGTTGTCGGACCCTTTTTCCTACTATAAAAATGGATTAAACAAGCCAGACAATGCTATTAATAATTTCATTAGTTACGAAACTCATTGGAGTAGGAAAAACGGATCTGAAATAGAAGTCAGCATTTCATTAACGCCAATAACAGATAGCAAATCAAAAATTGTAGGCATCTCAACCATCGCTCGTGATATTTCTGAGATAAAAAGTAGTCAGAAAAAGCTAGAGAAATCAAATAGGATATATGCAGTCCGTAGTCAAATCAATAAAACAATTGTGCATCTTGAGAATGAGCAAATACTTTTTCAAAATACTTGCGATATTGTTGTTAAAATCGGCAGGTTTTCGCTAGCATGGATAGCGTTATTGGGCAATAGTCCTAGTAACTCAAAATTGGTTGCATCCTGTGGTGCGAATGAAAAGGATATTGAATTGCTTTCTGATTATGATTATGATGAAAATGGATCTATGCAAAAAGTGATGGAGGGTTTTGATTATTATGTAATGAGTAATTTAGAAGACGAGAAAGCACTCAAGCATTATGATCATATAATAGATAGAGGTTTCAGAAGTTTGATTACACTTCCGTTGAAAAAAGCTGGTCAAATAGTTGCTTTATTAACAATTTCATCAAAAGAAAAGGACTATTTTGATAGTCAGGAAATAGCAATGTTACGAGAAGTGTCTGATGATATTTCATTTGCTATGGAGCTTTTCGAAAGAGATAAAAAGCAAAAGGAAACAGAAGAAAAGGTTGTTGCAAAAGATAGACTTTTTCGAGCAATTATTGAAAAGAGTAGCGATATGAAATCCCTTACCACGAGGGAAGGTAAAATAATCTATGGTAGTCCTTCTATAAAAGAAAAGCTCGGCTATAACGAAGATGAGTTTGAAAGTATTTCTGCTTTTGATTTTATGCATCCAAATGATATTCCACCTTACTTAGAAAAACGTAAGATAGTTTTGCAAAAGGTAGGAAATTCTTTTCAAATGGAAATTAGGCTTAGGCACAAAATGGGTCATTGGGTTTGGGTTGAAAGTGTAGTAACCAATCAACTCGATGAATTGGGGATTAATGCAATTGTTGTAAATTTTAGAGATATTACTGAAAGGAAATTAGCTGAACAGCAAAGAGAATTTGATCAAAACAACTTGTTTGCTTTGATTAACAACACACATGACATGATGTGGAGTGTGGATACCGAATTTAAATTGATTAATTGCAATAAAAAATTCGCTAGATTAGTAAAATCAATTGCAAATACTAACATTCAAAAAGGCGACGATGTTAGAACTATTGGGTTTTCTCAAGAACGGCAAGAGAAATATACTGCCTTTCTGAATAGGGCATTTGTAGGTGAGTCTTTTACAGAAATAGAGTTTGTAAAGGGAACTAGAGATTTGTGGTTTCAGGTTTCTTATCATCCCATAAGAAATGGTAGCCTGATAGTAGGTTCTGCTTGTCATAGCCGCAATATCACCGATATTAAAATGGCTGAGATGGAACTTGTAAAAAGTGAAGCTTTTGGAAAAGAAATTCTAAATTCTCTTAGTTCTCAGATTGCAGTTATTGATTTTTCTGGAAAGATAATTGCAGTGAATGACTCTTGGAATCGTATTGCAATAGCAAGCGGAGGTCAACCTATAAATAGCAATGCCAACGCTTATAATTATTTGGATGTTTGTAAAAAAGCTGCTAATGAAGGAGATCAAGTGGCTGCTGAAATGGTGACTGGAATAATAAATGTAATTAACAAAAGTATCACCTCATTTTATTTTGAATACCCAAATGAATTAGTATCCGGTGTTGTTTGGTATTCTATGCTTGCCAAGCGATTTGATAATCATGAACCCTTATTGGTTATATCTCATCAAAATATTTCTGAAAGAAAGAAAGCCGAATTAAATCACCTAAAAAGCGAAGCGAGATTAAAGGAGGCCGAAACCGTAGCCTTGGTAGGTAGTTGGGAGGTTGATTTAAAAACCGATACCCATATTTGGTCAGAAGGGTTTTGCGCTATTTTTGGTTATAACAAAAATTATCTACCCTCCCAAGAGGCTTTTATGGCTGTTATTCACCCCGAAGATGTTGGGTTGGTTATCTATCATATCAGCTTAGCTTATGAGTTTAGTAAGAATGGAACCAACCTGTTTAAGTTTATTAAAAAAAATACAAATGAAATAAGATATTGCTATTTAGAATATCGATTTGAATTTGATAAAGATAACAATCCAATCAGGTTGTTTGGTATTGCAAAAGATATAACCGAACAGCGATTAGCAGAGAAAGAAAAGGAAAATATTGTAAAAGAAATTATAAAGCAAAATAAGGACCTTGAACAATTTGCTTTCATTATTTCTCACAATCTTAGGTTGCCGGTTGCCAATATTATTGGCATTGCCGATATTTTAAAGCATGATACATTAGAAATAGAAGAGCGAGATGATTTCTTTGCCGAATTGCTCAACTCTGTAAAAAAATTGGATGAAGTAGTGAGCGATCTCAACAACGTACTGAAAGCTAAGCAGGATATCACTTCAAAAAAGGAGCATTTTACTTTATCATATATAGTGGATAGCATTAAAAATAGTATAAAAAATACCATAGATCAGGAACAAGCAAATATTGTAACCGATTTTTCTGAGTTTGATTCGGTTTGTTCTATAAAAAGCTATATGTATTCTGTATTTTTCAACCTCATAAGCAATAGTGTTAAGTATAGACAAAAAGAAATTCCTTTGGTGATCGAAATAGGCACTATTGTTACCGGTAATTCGGTAATCCTTTCTTTTAAAGATAATGGGTCCGGAATAGATCTAAAAAAGAATAAGGACCAGATTTTTGGATTGTATAAACGTTTTCACAGCAATATTGAAGGCAAAGGCATGGGCCTATTTATGGTTAAAACACAAGTGGAGTCAATGGGAGGTAAAATAAGTTTAAAAAGTGTGGTGAATGAAGGAACGGAGTTTATTATTGAGTTTGACAACTCACAATTATTATAACCAAAAGATTTTTGTTTATGGAAAAGTTTATTGTAGTTGATGATGACTATATCAATAATAAATTGTGTAGCTATATTATAAAAAAGGTGTTTGGCAACAGTGAAATAAAATGCTTTGAATTTCCCGCCGAGGGGTTAAATTTTATAAAATCTGCATATAGCAATCTTGATGTAAGTGAGCAAACTATTCTCTTTTTAGACATCAACATGCCTGAAATAAACGGTTGGCAATTTTTGGATGAGTTTTCGAAATTAGAACCTCATGTGCACGATCAATTCACTATTTATATTGTTTCTTCTTCAATAGATCCAACTGACGAAGAAAAAGCTCAGCAACATCCCTTTGTGAAAGGCTATTTTCCAAAACCAATAAATGCGTCCATATTAGCGGATGTGAAGGGCTCTTAGTTTTTTTCCTTTAATTTTTTTATCAGCATAGTAACAGGTTTTTTTAAAAAGAGGATACAAAAAGTTGTATATTAATTGCGATGAAAATGATTTCTAAAATATTGGTTAGTCTACTATTCTTTTTACTTTTTGGGCAACTCACATATTGCCAAAATAAATCGGATACAATTATCCGTCCCTGTACTATTGCTACTTATTCTATCAGGTTTTCTTTAGGTAGTAAATCAGTACCAGACACTGTAAAGCTGCATCTTAAATTGGTTGCAAAAATGATGAAAGAGAATACCAATTGCAAACTCATCATTGGCTCCTGCTGTGGTGGTAGTAAACAAACGAATCAGTTGGCATGGGATCGGGTCAATGCACTCATCCGCTACTTAATAGAGAAAGAAGGCCTAACAGAAGATCGGTTTGCATTTGGATACGACCTCACAAACGAAATGGATACCGTTGTATTTGAAGGTGAACATATTTCGCGAAAATGGAAAATGCCTGATAAATAATTTATATTCAAAATCCTTAGCCTGCTTTTTTAAATTCTCCAATTCCCACATTATAATTATGTGCTTTGCTACTCATATCTACAATCGATCTTATCTTCTCATCTAAGTTAGAAACTGCTTTTTCGAGGTACCCAAAATATTCCAGATTATTAGCCTCGGTTTTCATTAAGTTCATAACTCCCAATATAGAAGTTAGTGGCCCTCTTATTTCGTGAGACTGAACTTGCGCTATTTTTTTTAGTGCAACATTTCTTTCTTCTATTTCAGCTATACTTTTCTTTAAGTGGTCCACAATAATGCTAAGTTCCATTATATTGGTTACTTGCCTGGAAAGTGCTTTAAATGCATTTAATTGTTCATTGTTTAGGTTGTGTGTTTCTATATCCATCACACACAATGTGCCTACATTTTGTCCCTCAGCACTTTTTAAGGCTATACCTGCATAGTATTTTACGGATGGAGGATTAGTGACGAGCGGATTATTTAAAAAGCGGCTATCAATGATGGCATCAGGCACTACCAATACTTCATCTTGCTCTATGGTATGTGTACAGAAGGATGTACTTCTTGGCATCTGATCTACATTAAATCCGTGCTTTACATTTATCCATTGAATGTCTTCATCTATTAATGTAATAAAGGCTACAGGTACACCGGTAATTTGAGAGGCCAATGCAACAATGTCCTGAAGTTTGCTAGCCGTGCCGGCTATATGTTGCAAATATTTTTTTACAGATTTTAATCTTAACTGCTCCTTTTGCATGTTGAATGTCATTTTTATGCTGTTTCTACAAACGAAAAAAGTAGTTGGTTTGTTGTTTGTGGTATTTGGATGGAACCAATTGAAACTTTGGTCAAAAGAGAAGGGTTGGGTTTTTGCAACTCAAAATTGATCTTTTGTAGTTATTCTTAATTTACTAATCGAAGCAGCAACGATTGCTTACCTTATTTTGTTTTTATAAAAATAATGGCTTTGATATTGGATGTAGAAGCATTATCTTTCACAATGTTCATTTCAAGTATTTGAGATGGATCCAACTTCTGAAACTCCCAATCATCTAATGAATATATTTTGTTGTTCATCACCACAATGGTTGATGGATTATACTCTTTTTTGTATGGAGTTAAACGGTCGTTTTGTCTGATTATTATTTCGGGGTTTTCGTAGTTAATAGCATTATTTCCCTGACTTTGTGGAATATTCTTAAATAGTTTGAAAGTAGTGTTGTACCTGATGATTGGTTTAGCCGGATAATCAAAATTTCTTTCTACTATTGGATCATATATAGAAACCGGTTCTTTTGTTTGAGCATGAACGGTACTAGCTTGAAGAACAATTATGACTGACAAAACAAAAGTTTTCATAGCAATGAGTTTATGTGTAGAGCAAGTTAAATGAAATAAGTAGCACAAAGAATTTTTATTTTACCAAATTCCTGAGGCTCCACCTCCCGAAAACTTATTTTTTTCCTCTAGTATTCCAAATTCATCATTATCATTGGTTGAGACTATATTATAATTTGGAAATCTATTATGAAAGGTGCTAGGAATGATGTCGAACCCTTTGGTTGTCCCTTTGTATTCGGGGCTTCCTATTCCTGTATAAACGCCATCTCTGGTGTATGATTCTACATATTTTTTTCTGACAATAAAAGCCCAATAGCAAAAGACTGCTGCAAGCCCCAATATTACAAGCAAGATCTTAGTAGCAAGGTGGTCATACTTTTCTTGCTGCTTTTTGTAGGCTTCTGAATTAGGATCATTTTCTCGTTCGCATTCTGTTTCTCCATAAACTGAAGTATTGGCAGGGGCGTTAACTTGTACTTTGAATTTGTAAAATATGGCTGATACCAATGATTGTAATGCTGAATAATAATATTCTCCGTTTATGTAAGGTTTAATGTTTTCTATTAAATGAAATTTATTTAGGCCGGAAATTTCTTCAAGATTCTTCCATATGTTCTTACAATACTTGTGTTCTTCTAATGCAGCCAGGTAAATAATGCCTTTGTGGTTGGTTCCAACATTCCAAATATTACCAATGAATCTAGTATAGTTTTCTGTAGAGGTATCCTTCGACAGGTAATCAAAAAGAACAATCAGCATTTGTACGCTGGTTTGTTTTTCCAACTGAAACAACCTGCCATTAAGTTGTTGAGTTTCGTTTCTTGTAAGGCTATTGGAAAAATCGTAGATGTTTGTTGTTGGGTTTCGATTTGGAAATTGAGCTAAAGACAAAATTGGAAACAGCAGACAAGTGAGAAGTTTAATCATTGAATGGAAGATAAAGAAAATTGTTTCTTGACAACTATGGATGGATCATTATAAGGCATTCCAACATTTTGATTTCATAAAAAATATCCAATCAAAAACAACTTTTATCCGGCTTCAATACCGTCATTTTATCTTTTCCTTCGGTTTCGGTTAGCAGTTTGCAGTAAGTATTGTTTACAAATACCCCCAACTTTACCACTACTTGTACATAGGTTATCTTTCCTGCTTCTACTACCACCTCTAGTTTCTCTGCTCCTTTTTTAGATTCCTTGCCGCCAAACTGTACAGAACAGATATGCTTTCCGGGTGCAACATCATGTACAGAAAAGCGGTCATTGTTTATCTTACAAACCAACTTTTCATCTATAAAAGCTTTAAAGTTAGTAGCAGCACCGGTAATGCCTGTGGAGCGTAGAAAATAAATCTGCCCAGTTGTTTTGCTATTGGTTGTGTCTGCATTTTGCGCTTGCATTAATGACGAGATGCCTAAGAAGCAAATAAGAAGGATTTTATTCATGGTACTAGTTGATTGACAAATTTAGGTATTAATAATTTCAAATTATTTGGATGATTGCTTAAACTATAGGATAACTACATATTTTTCCCAACTTAGGGATACGATTATTAATAAATAATTCCATAATTGTGAGGACTATTCCAACAGCGATTTATTTTTTTATCCATTATTTCACTTGGGATTTGCCGTACAAGTGTGTGAAACAAAGATTTTTATTAGACTTAGGTTATAGTAGATAGGTTTTGAATAAAAAGAATTAATTATTAATTTTTCCTTTTTCTAATATCATTATCCTGTCTATCTCAAGAATAACGAAAGCGTGATCATCCATCAGTTGTATAATGTGGGCTGCATTTCTTTCAAAATAATCTAAAATTGTTTTCAACCTTAGGTTGCCCACTTAACAAGAATTAGTTTAAACGGTTGGCGGGAGTCAAGAAATGAGTAGTAAAAATCTGTGTCTTAAGTGATTAATATGCGTTCTTCTAAAACCGATATTTCATTAATTGTTTTATCCGTTGTGCAATTCCCATTGTCCAAATCAATAGTATAAATTATATCACATTCCTTGAAATATAAAGTGATTGATTTAGGCAAATGAGCATCAATTATAAATTTCATGCTGCGGGTACTTCAATATCTTTTAATTTCATAGAAGCAGAGGCATAGGCAAAACATGCAAGAATGTCTTCATGTTGTAAATCGGGAAATTCTCTTAAAATATCTTCCGTGGAATCTCCGGCTGCAAGGTATTCGAGAATATTTTCAACTGGAAAACGCATGCCGCGAATAGTAGGTTTGCCATGACAAATAAGCGGATCAATGGTTATTCTTTTGATGATGAGGTCAGACATTATAATGCATTACAAAATAAAAATACACCAATTTTTATTTCTCTGGCCTAACGCTACACCCTTACTGCCTTCATTCGCTCCCAAGCGGTTTACCGTTCAAGTGTGTGACACAATGATGTTCAATAGACATTCTTCAGCCGACAAAAAAGAATACTGCATTTTTTTGAATGAATAGTTCATGAATGTTAAGCCATTGCCCAATATTTTAATTTAGCCATCAGCTTGCCCTACATTTGCAACCAAACAGATCGTATGGCAAAAATTTCAATCAATATAGCTACAGGTACTTTGCAAAAAGAAGAAATGATTGTGGGCATTGACCTGGGCACTACCAACAGCCTTGTGGCCATTATTCACCCAGACACCAAGCAGCCCATCGCACTCAAAGAACATGACTCCAGTAGCCTGGTGCCTAGCATTGTACATTTTGATCAAATGGGCAATGCAACAGTTGGAGAAGCTGCAAAACAATACCTCATTTCTGAGCCTCAGAATACTATCTTTAGCGCTAAGCGGCTGATGGGAAAAAGCTATAATGACTTGAAGGAACACAGTTCATTTTTTACCTACAAAGTAATAGATGACAATACCGAAAGTCTGGTAAAAGTGCAGGTAGGAGATAAGTTTTATTCACCCATCGACCTTTCATCATACATTTTAAAAGAGCTTAAGGCAAGGGCCGAACACATCCTGAAAACACCCGTGACCAAGGCGGTCATTACCGTGCCGGCTTATTTCAACGATGCTCAGCGACAAGCTACACGAGATGCCGGAAAACTGGCCGGTTTGGATGTATTGCGCATCATCAACGAACCTACAGCAGCAAGCCTTGCTTATGGCCTCGGATTGGGAAAGGAAGAAACCAAAACCATAGCAGTTTATGATCTGGGCGGCGGTACTTTTGATATTTCCATTTTACAAATTACCAATGGCATTTTTGAAGTCCTTAGTACCAATGGTGATACCTACCTGGGTGGCGATGATTTTGACAGGACTATTATAAAACATTGGCTGCTACAATCAGGATTGTCCGAGGAAGAAATGTTTGCCAATAAAGAATTGTCGCAGACACTTCGCCTGAAAGCAGAGGATGCTAAGAAGCATTTGAGCAATAACGAAACGTATGAAACCACGGTAAACGGAGATGTATTAAGGATTGCAAAAGTGGAGTTTGAAAGTTTAATACTACCGCTTATTGATAAAACGATTGATAGCTGTCAACATGCATTGAAGGATGCTGGTCTTACTGCCAAAGCAATAGAAACAGTTGTTATGGTGGGTGGAAGTACCCGGGTTCCTGCAGTTAAAAAAGCAGTCAGTGATTTTTTTGAAAAACCGGTGCATGACGAAGTGAATCCTGATGAAGTGGTGGCATTGGGTGCTGCTGTTCAGGCAGATATTTTGGCTGGCAATAACAAAGATTTTTTGTTGCTCGATATCACCCCTTTGAGCCTTGGCTTAGAAACCATGGGAGGACTGATGGATGTACTGATACCTCGCAACAGCAAGATACCAACAAAGGTAGGCAGGCAATATACTACGCACAAAGATGGACAAAGCGGGATGCGCATAAGTGTTTACCAGGGCGAAAGAGATTTGGTGCAGGATAATAGAAAGTTGGCTGAGTTTAATCTGACCGGTATTCCTGCCATGCCTGCAGGTTTTCCTAAAGTAGAAGTTTCCTTTCTGATCAATGCAGACGGCATCTTGGTGGTAAAGGCTAAAGAGTTGAGGAGTGGCGTAGAACAAAGTATAGAAGTTAAGCCTCAATATGGATTAAGTGATACAGATGTAGAGAAAATGTTGCTGGATAGCATAACCCATGCAAAAGACGATATAGCCAAACGAGCTTTGGTAGAAGCCCGAACTGAAGGCGAACAATTGCTGGAAACGACAGAACGTTTTATTGGTAAAAATGCTTCCCTATTATCCCAACAAGAATTGATAGCCACTGCTGAAGCCATGCAGGCTTTGCAATTGGCACTAACAATGGATGACAAAGACCTTATACATAGGAAAGCAGAGGAACTAAATAACATCAGCCGACCCTATGCCGAGCGGGTAATGGATGAAGCGGTAAGCGGTGCGATGAAGGGAAGGAGTATTTGATGTGCTAATGGGATAATGTGTTAATGTGCTAATTAGCCAATTTGAAAATTAGAAACAAATTGGGCACCATAAAATGGGCATAGGTTAGTTATAATATAAAACTTTGAATAGAATTAGGGCTGCTAATTCGTACATCTCTACATTGGCTTATATTGCAGAGGAAATGCAAGCCAATCAAATACCCAAACCGCCATTGATCATTGGAATGATAGCTGTAGCTATTGGGTTTTGGTTGTTTAGTCCATTTCCGCTTTACTTTCTTAATGACGATTTCATTCATATTCCATTGAGTAAAGATGGCACATGGTTTCAAAGAAATTCCTTCCGGCCGGTTTGTGACCTCTCTATTGCTATAGACTATTTTTTATGGAGAAAAATTGCATGGGGTTATCATCTTACCAACCTAATACTGCATGTGTTCAATGCTTGTATGGTTTACGTCCTATCTTCCAGATTGTATAAAAGATATTCAAAAGAAAAGGGAATATGGTTGAGTTGGTTTGCTGCTGTTTTGTTTTTCATATATCCATTTCACAGCGAAGGTATCTATTGGATCATTGGCAGATCAGGTAGCCTTGGTGCTTTGTTTTTTCTTCCGGCAGTTATATTTTATCTGCAGCGAAATGAACATGGATTTTACTTTTTATTGTCAGCAGTATTTTTTGCAATGGGATTGCTTACTTATGAATCTGTTTGGATATTTCCATTAGTAGCTGTTGGGTTAAGTTGGCTCGATAAAAAGTCATACAGATATGTGTTTAATAAAGAAGCCAAATACGTGCTTTCCCTATCAGGAATTTTTGTTTTATTTCTGGTAATAAAAATCGTATTGATAGGTCAGGTAGTTGGTGTTTATGAAGCCAATAGTTTTCTTCATTTTAATGTAAAAGAACTCTTACTAAACTGGTTGAGGTTATATACCCGCAGTTTTGCTCCTCCGGTAATAAGTACTATTACTTTCATATTTACTTCCATTGTTTTGTTGTTGTTGACCATTTTGGCACTTTTGATTTTTAAGAATAAAAGGCTCTTGTATTTTCTAATGGTTGTATTTGCTATTTCGTTGCTTCCATATCTTTCTTTGGGTATAGATACACATGGAGTAGAAGGAGAGCGGTACTTGTACTTGCCTTCAATATTTGTATGTATAATGGCAATGTATTTAATCACACTGGTAAGTAAGAAGTTGAATGTAAGGTTACTGATTTTTGTTGCTATATCAGGGTCGAGTATTTTTTTTCTCTTTAAATCCAGAGCACAATATTTAGCTGCAAGCAATATTTCTAAAACCACTATTCAAGCCTTAGAACAAATCAAGAATAAGCAAAGATTATTTATAGATAGTTTACCCCAGGAAGTAAATGGCGCTTTGGTTTTCCGATTGGGATTTTATGAAGCATTGGAATGGATGAAAACGGGGCAGCCTTTCAAAAATGTATTTGTTACTTCAGGTAAAGAAAATGCTTCAAATTGGAATAAGCATTATGAAATAATCGATGCTGATACAAGTGCAATAAATGATAAACAACGAGCCGGATATAATTATAAGACGGATGCATTTATTATTTTTTCTCACACTGGGTTAGTCGTTAAAAAGTAACTACAGATCAGCATAGTATTTTGCTTTCTTCACGTAATGTTTCCATACGATGGACTTTTTGTAGACAATTGGAATTGACAGCAAAGATTTCTTCAATTCCGGGGACTTGGTTTTGTCTTTCATTAACCACTTGATAAAATCTTTATAAGCTCCTAAAACTGCTCTACTATTTGAAGTGTTCTCCTTAATTAGAAATACAATTACAGCCAGCATATCCAATGCAAATCTTATTGGTATCAGCCAAAGCAATTGCTGCCATGGAGAATTTCTGACAATCATGACCAGATTATTACGAAAATTGTAGTAGGTTTTTTTTGGCGTTTGGTAAGATAAACTTCCTCCGCCAAGGTGGTAGATAAAGGAGTTGGGGCAATACATAATTTTTTGACCCTGGGCTATTAATTGCCAGCACATGTCTATTTCTTCAGAGTGCATGAAGAAATATTCATACATCCCGTTCACTTTCCAGTACGACTCTTTTCTCACCATAGAGCAAGCGCCTGTTGCCCAAAAAATTTCCATTGGGCTATCATATTGTCCCTGATCAGCTTCGGTATATTCAAAGATTCTACCTCGGCAAAAAGGATAGCCCAACAAGTCCATCATGCCTCCGGCTGCACCTGCATGTTCAAACATGGTTTTATTAAGTTGTGCAAGCAACTTTGGTTGACAAATTGCAATGTTTTTGTCTGCTTCCATCATTTCAACTAAAGGTTCAATAAAAGACACCGGAACTTCGACATCAGAATTCATGATTAGGTAATATTCTTCCTGAATTAATGCTAAGCCACGATTGTACCCACCAGCAAAACCATAATTATTATCTAGAACAATGGTCTGTACTTCAGGGTGATTTTGTTGGCAATAATTTACGGATTCATCAGAACTATAGTTGTCAATTACATACACTTTATAGTTGGAAAAAGTAAGCAGATTCAGTTCGGGTAAAAGCTTTTGTAGAAACTTTAGTCCATTCCAATTAAGTATGGCGATAGCTACAGAAGGTTGACTTTTACTCATGATTGTTGAAGGTTGGCTAATCGGTTTACATATTTGCCAATCATATCAAATTCAATGTTTACGGTTGATCCTTTTTCTATTTGTTGCAAATTGGTATGTTCATAGGTATATGGAATAATGGCTACAGTAAATGTATCAATCGAGACATTGAAAATGGTTAGACTTATGCCATTCAGACTAATGGATCCTTTTTCTATTATAAGGGAAGCATACTTTTCTGGAAATTGAAAAGTGTATTCCCAGCTACCATTCAGATCCTTTCTTTCGGTGCAAAGACCAGTAGTATCTACATGCCCCTGTACAATATGTCCATCTAAACGACCATTCATTTGCAAGCATCGCTCCAAATTGATTTGTTTTCCGGTTTTCCAGGTTGCCAGATCTGTTTTTTTTATTGTTTCTTCAATTGCAGTAACCCGATGAACATTGCCAGAAATAGCCTCGACAGTAAGACAAACGCCGCTATGCGAAACGCTTTGGTCAACTTTTAATTCGGCTGATATGGAGGATGAAATCCAAAAAATGGTATTACTTCCTTGATTTTCAATTGATTTTACGTTTCCTAATGCTTCTATTATGCCTGTAAACATGGCTGCAAAATAACTTTATTTATAAATTTCCTAAAACATTTGGTACTTTACAGACTAACCTTATCTTTGCACTCCTAAAAAAAATTACCAAAGGAGGTATCTATATGTTAATTATTGACTCGAAAGATTGCGAAAACATAGACAAGGCGCTTAAGAAGTACAAAAAGAAATTTGAGAAATCAAAAACTCTTTTGCAACTAAGGTCTCGTCAGGCTTTTATTAAGCCATCCATCGTTAGAAGAACCCAAGTACTAAAGGCTATCTACAAACAACAGATGGCTAATGGAGATTTCGATAGTTAATAACTAAAGGTAAAGACCTTTATTTCCAACATAGTTAACTGATAGCATAAAGTTATTGAACTTTATGCTATCAGTTTTTTTATGCCTATAACTTCCCATTCACAGATAAATTCATTTCTCGACTATTTAAAGTTCGAAAAACGCTACTCGCAACACACCATTATTTCATATCAAAATGATTTGGAGCAATTTTTTAATTACTTAAATAATGAGTATGATAGTCCATCAGTTTCTGAAATAATACCAACATTTGTTAGGTCGTGGTTGGCAGGAATGAGAGAGGATAAAATCTCCCCTAAAACACTCAACAGGAAGATTTCTACATTAAAGTCTTTTTTTAGGTTTTTGATGAAGCTTGGGGAATTGCAACAAAGCCCAATGACAACAATTATTGCCCCTAAAGTTGGAAAGCGGTTGCCGACATTTGTAGCTGAGAATGATATGCAAACGCTACAGCAAGATGTGGAATTCCCTGATACCTGGCAAGGAAAAACAGACCAATTATTACTCAATATCTTTTATGCTACAGGCATGCGGCTTAGTGAGCTTATAAACCTCCAGGAAAGGCATATTGATTTTTCTAATGGTCAGTTGAAAGTGTTGGGTAAAGGAAATAAAGAAAGAATTTTACCTGTTTCAAATGATTTGTGCCAGCAAATCAAAGCTTATATTGCAAACAAGCAAAAGTTGGTATTGGAAATTACTTCCAATACACTTTTTATAAATGAAAAGGGGAAAATTCTATACGCAAAATATGTATATAGAGTAGTAAAGACTCAATTGAACAAGGTGACAACGATTAACAAAAAAAGTCCGCACGTGCTAAGGCATACATTTGCCACTCATTTGACAAATAATGGTGCTGATTTGAATGCCGTGAAAGAATTGTTGGGACATAGTAGTTTGGCGGCAACTCAAATTTATACACACAACACGATAGAAAAACTGAAAGATATTTATAAAAAGGCGCACCCCAAAGCCTAGTAAGATACTTAGTTGGGGTTTGTTTTATCAAATAACTATCAATGCTTTGTGGTTTTTTGAAATATTTCAGAAAAGAAATCGTTATGTAACTCACAGCTTTATTATTGCGTTCATTTTAATCACAACCTGAATTTCGAAAATAAAGTTGATTGTAAGTATTTAGGATTAGATTTAATTTTTGTAACTTCATTTAATCAATAAGAAATTTAGAAATGACTTAAAATTTATGCATTCAGAAAAAAAGTTGATTTTCTCTCGTTCCAAATCCTTAATTTCATACCAATAAAATTATAGCAATCGCCTATGCAAGAATTGTACATGAAGTTCTTTATTTATTAATTCACAAAAAACAGAGATGTTATGGACGTTAAAATTCAAACAGTTCGTTTCAACGGAGATGAAAAATTAATTGATTTTGTAAAACGGAAAGTGGAAAAATTAGAAACCTTCCACGACAAGATTACCAAAATTGATGTTTTTCTAAAACTAGACAATGTGGTGCATTCCCTAAAAGACAAGATAGTCGAATTAAGGGTTCATGTACCAAAACATGATTTTTTTGTAAAAGCCAGTTCTAAATCATTTGAAGAGTCATTTGACAATGCATACTTAGCAATTGTTAATCAACTTAAAAAGCACAAAGACAAACAAAGTCAAAAACAAGCAGCATAAAAACCATTAATTATTTCTGGGCCTCATTTTGAGGCCTTTTTTTTGCACCTTTACATTATGAAGTTTAATTGTGGCCTTGTACTGATAACAACCCTTTTCCTTATTTCATGTGGTAGGCGGAAGCCAATAATGGGAAAAGTAATTGAAAGGACGGAGATGAACAATCATATGCTCAAGATAAAATATGAATACCGTTATGAAGAAAAATATTTTATTGATAGTGCATTGATCCACAATAAAGCAATTGTTTCAGATATAATTCCGCTTTATGTTGATGCGAAAATGCCAGTAAAATCAATCCCTTTTTTTGATAAATAGCTAAGCTTTTTAGGCACTATTCACAAATTACTATAAAAAACTTTTTTAAAATTTTGATTTTTCAAGTTTTCTTATACCTTTGCCATCCCGAAAAAAAAGAGGTTTGTCTTTATCGGTATTAGTTCTTTGTAAATTATTGTTGACTGTTTTTGACAGGCAGCTATTAAATAAGTAGCCGAAGTAGCTCAGTTGGTAGAGCAGCTGATTTGTAATCAGCAGGTCGCGGGTTCGACTCCCTTCTTCGGCTCAAGTAGGTATTTAGTTGCTAGCGGCAGGGATGTTTTTTAATCTTGATGCAGTTTCTAATATTTTGATAAGTTTTGGGTAGATGGCCGAGTGGTTAAAGGCGACAGACTGTAAATCTGTTCACGCAAGTGTACGTAGGTTCGAACCCTACTCTGCCCACAGTTCTTTGTAAAAGGTTTAAGGTTTTAATTGTTTTCAATTATTAACTTAATAAGCGGAAGTAGCTCATTTGGTAGAGCGATAGCCTTCCAAGCTATAGGTGGCCGGTTCGAGCCCGGTCTTCCGCTCAGTAAAAGTTGTCTGATGAGTGCCTGCCTTTTGGCAGTAAAGTTGACAGTTGACGTATTTTTTACCAACTGTCAACCTACAACAATCAACCGTCAACGGTTTTTTCAAGCTGTTGTAGCTCAGGGGTAGAGCACTTCCTTGGTAAGGAAGAGGTCGTGAGTTCAATTCTCATCAACAGCTCAAAAAATACAATACTAACAATGAATTAGTTTTATTGTATTCTAAACATAACAGAATATAAACAAATAGCCTACTTTCGCATCCCGTAAGCAGGTTCTAAAATTTAAAAACCACAATTTAAAAACAAATAAAAATGGCAAAAGAAAGTTTCTTGAGGGATAAACCCCACGTTAACGTTGGTACAATTGGTCACGTGGATCATGGTAAAACAACCTTGACTGCCGCGATTACAATGATCCTTGCCAAAAAGGGCATGGGTAATGTGGCTAAGAAATATGATGAAATTGATGGTGCTCCTGAAGAAAGAGAGCGTGGTATTACCATCAATACTGCTCACGTAGAGTATCAAACTGCTAATCGTCACTATGCACACGTTGACTGTCCTGGTCACGCTGACTATGTGAAAAACATGATTACCGGTGCTGCACAAATGGACGGAGCAATTCTTGTAGTTGCTGCAACTGATGGTCCTATGCCGCAAACCAGAGAGCATATCCTATTGGCTCGCCAAGTGGGTGTACCTCGCATGGTAGTTTTCATGAATAAAGTTGATTTGGTTGAAGATCCTGAATTGCTTGAATTGGTTGAAATGGAGATCCGTGAAATCCTTACTAAAAATGGTTTCGATGGTGACAACACGCCAATTATTCAAGGTAGTGCAACAGGTGCAATGGCTGAAGATCCACAATGGGTTGCTAAAATCGATGAATTAATGGAAGCTGTTGATACCTACATTCCATTGCCTCCTCGTCCGGTAGACATGCCGTTCCTTATGAGTGTTGAGGACGTATTCTCTATTACGGGTCGTGGTACTGTTGCTACGGGTCGTATTGAAAGAGGCGTTATTAAAGTTGGCGAGCCGGTTGAAATCGTTGGTTTGATAGACGTTCCATTAACTTCTACTTGTACTGGAGTTGAGATGTTTAAGAAACTATTGGATCGTGGCGAGGCAGGTGACAATGCAGGTCTTCTTTTACGTGGTATTGAGAAAACTCAAATCCGTCGTGGAATGGTAATCTGTAAGCCAGGTTCTATAACTCCGCATACTGAATTCAAAGGTGAAGTTTACGTGTTAAGCAAAGATGAAGGCGGACGTCATACTCCATTCTTCAATAAGTATCGCCCTCAGTTCTACTTCCGTACTACAGATGTAACTGGTGAGTGTGTACTCCCTGAGGGAACAGAAATGGTTATGCCTGGTGATAATACATCATTGACCGTTAAACTTATCATGCCAATTGCGATGGAGAAAGGACTTAAGTTCGCTATCCGTGAAGGTGGTCGTACAGTAGGTGCTGGACAGGTGACTGAAATAATTAAATAAGCAACGAGCTTTTAGCTTTAAGCTTTTACCGGTTAAAGCGGAATGCAAATTTTTTAATTACATTTGCAACATATTTGCTACGAGCTATTAGCCTAACCGCTAGTAGCTTTTAGCTTTCTTACGGGCATAGTTCAATGGTAGAATAGAGGTCTCCAAAACCTTTGATCTGGGTTCGAATCCTAGTGCCCGTGCAAATTGATTTTTTTGAAGTTTGAAGATGGTAATAAGGATTTTATCATTACCTTACTTTTAAACTAAAACTACTAATAAGCGTAAAAATGAATAAGATATCAACATACTTTAAAGAGAGTTATCTGGAGTTGACTGAAAAGGTTACCTGGCCAACTTGGTTACAACTACAGCAATCCACTGTAATTGTATTGGTTGCTACAATCATTATAACAGCAATGGTTTGGGTAATGGATTTCTCTGCTCAAAATCTATTAAAACTCATTTACTCTTTGTTCTAATCATCATGGAAATCACAACTGAAAATACAAGCGTAGAGCAAGAAATTGTTCCTCAAGAAGAAACCAAATGGTATGTTTTGAGGGTTGTTAGTGGTAAGGAGCGCAAAGTAAAAGAATACCTTGACAAAGAAGTGAACCGTAGCGGATGGTCTAGCACTGTACGCCAAGTGTTTCTTCCGATGGAAAAAGTGTATAAGGTGCAGAATGGAAAAAAAGTAATGCGTGAGAAGAATTACTATCCAGGTTACGTTTTGCTTGAAGTTGCTGATGGTAAACTTAATGATGATATTGTTCAGCATGTTAGTAGCATCAGTAATGTTATGCACTTTTTGACTGATGGGAAGGGTTCTAAAGGAAATATTATTTGCCTAAGGAAAGCTGAGGTTAATAAGATGTTGGGTAAAGTAGATGAAATGAGTGAGCAAGGTATCACAATGAATGAACCATTCATTTTAGGTGAAACGATCAAAATAATTGAAGGACCTTTCAACGACTTTAATGGCGTGATTGAAGATGTGAATGACGAAAAGAAGAAGTTGAAGGTGACAGTTAAAATTTTCGGACGTTCTACTCCGGTAGAATTGAATTATATGCAAGTTGAAAAAATTAATTAACAATTAAATTTTATTATTATGAAATCTCTAATGACTTTTGTTTTAGCCTTAGCTTTATCAATAATCACAAATGCACAACCACCAGAAGGTCCTGCCAATGCAGGGATGGTTTTTGGTGAGAAAGTAACTGCGAAAGGAGCAATAGATATAAATGATTTGGCTTCTAAAGTATCAGAGGAAGCAACTACTGTAAAGATTAAAGGAGTAGTTTCTGAAGTATGTACAAAAGAAGGATGTTGGTTGAAAATGAAGACAGCTGATGGTAATATGATGGTTAAGATGAAAGATCACGCTTTTCTTGTACCGGTATCTATAAACGGCAAAGAAATAGTAGTGGAAGGTAAAGCGAAAATGAAAGTCACTTCAGTAAAGGAGCTACAACATTTTGCTGAAGACGCTGGTAAATCTGAGCTTGAAATCGCTGAAATAAAGGAACCTAAGAAGGAAATAGTTTTAAATGCAGTAGGAATACTTGTATTATAATTTTTAGCATAACTTTTTAAGAAAAGGAGACCCTACTAAGGTCTCTTTTTTTATTTTAATTAACTCATCATTTGTTTTATAGTATTTAGTAATGCCACTGATTTGTTCATACAAATGAATAGCGCTACTTTTTTTGAACAGTGAAAATCATTCTGATTGATTTGCACTATAATTGAATTTCTTGAAAGGTAATACATCGAGTATAAAATATTTTCCAACTCTATAGATGTTAATTATTGGTAGAAATATCTAAAAAGAAACATTATGCGGTATTTAGATAATATTTTTGAAAGAGCTAACATGTATGAATTTGGTAGCACTTGAATATCCTTTTTTATAAAACGAATTATGATGAAACCGAAAGAATCCATTTGGCAAAAACTTGGATTACATGAATGGTTCTTGAAACAGGAAGCAGTTGAGCAATCAGAAAGTATATTCGTGCTCACTCCTGATAATGTATATAAATATATTGTAGAGAAATTTCACGAATCAATTGGGCAACTTTCCTTTGCAAATCGAATTGTTTTCTACCATGAATTTATTGTTTGTTTCAATCCTGATGACTTCAAAGAATTCATGGACAACAAAAAGGGGATATTTGGTTTGATTATTCAAGAATCTATCAAGGAGTTTTATACTGTTTTAAAGAAGTTGAGGCTAGAAGGTAAGACGGTTGAACCATCCAGTAGTAAATGGGTATTTAGATTTGTTTCTCATCCGGAGTACAGAAGAGGGGATAAGAGTTTGATTGGAAAATTACTGCCCGGTTCTTCTCAACAAAAACAAGAAAATCTGCGGATTACTTTTATTCCTCGCCAAACAGGATTGGGCGAAACCGTTGATGTAAATGAGGATATACTGAAGAGTTTTACTTTCTACAGTGATGGTTATTATGAGGTCCCATATCGAGAAGATCTTGTGATAGACAAAGAGTATGAAAGCCAAAATTCCGCTCGACCAATAGCAAGATTGGAAGCTATAATACCTGATAAGGAATATGCAGGAAAGAAAATTGAATTTTTGATGGTTGCTCCGGATTTAACTGTTACAGGTAAAGACGATCCTAGTAATTCCTTTAATTTATTCAAAATTCCTTCTGAATGGGTTAACTGCCCACATTTGCGGATTAGATTTAATGAGGATAATAATAAATTTTACCTAGCGTCCTTCGGAGAAAAGACAATTCTAAATGAAAAGGAAGTAAACCAAAGTGAAGTTGATCATTGTTCTTGGACTGAATTGCCTTTCAATTCAAAAATTGTATTGAATGGTATTGTAGGAATAAATCTTTTTAAAGGATAGTTATGGATAGTGCATTATCTATTGGATTGTTGGTTATCTGTATTTTATTATTAATAGCTAATTTCAGAGACATCAAAAAATCTCACAAACAAGATGGTTGAAAACTATTTTGGCATAACAGACAAAGGAAAGCAGCGAAGCAATAATGAAGACACATTTATTGCTCAATTGCTATCCAACAGTCAATTGATTGCTGCCTGTGTAATAGATGGTGTTGGAGGCTACGAAGGCGGAGAAGTGGCTGCTGAATTGGCCCAACAAGCTATCATTAAACAATTGGGGCAATCATTTTCAGATGTTTATTTTCATTTGAATCAAGCGATATTAGTTGCAAATAGTGCCATCATCAAAGAGAAGGAAGAGAAGAAAGCCAACGAGCAAATGGCTTGTGTATTAACTTTAGCCATTGTTGATCTTGATAATAATAAGTGCTACTATGCTCATGTGGGAGATACCAGATTGTATTTATTTCGGGACGGAACTTTAATAAAAATTACAAAAGACCATTCATTTGTAGGTTTCCTGGAAGATACAGGGCGATTAACTGAACAAGCTGCCATGCAACATCCGAAACGTAACGAAATAAACAAAGCTTTGGGATTTGAGAAAGATTTCAAAGTAGAAGATTATATAGAGCATGGAGAGTTTCCTTTTTTACCAGGCGATTTGTTATTGTTGTGCAGCGACGGGCTTTCTGATATGATTGATATTCAAACCATCACTACTATTCTAAGCTCAAGCAAAACTTTAGCAGAGAAAGGGAAGGAACTAATAGATGTTGCTAATGAAGCAGGAGGTAAAGATAACATCACCGTCGTACTTGTTAGAAATGATAATCAACCATTGAAATTGGAAGTAAGAAGACCTGTGATTAATAAAAACATTACTTCTACCAGCGCCGCCATTTCAGGCTTAGAAAATTCGCAAAAAGAAATTAAGGAAAGAGTAAGGAATTCCGGATTGAAAAGAGTAATTGTTTTGCTAACTATAATCGTTTTGGCTGTATTATGCATGCTTATTTACCTGAAATATATAAAGTCATCAGACCCCAAGATTGGTTCCGTAATTAGTAATAGCAAAGGGAATTTATTGTCACAAAGCTTTATTGATAGTACAAGTAGGAGCAATAATAGAGTCTTCATATTAAAACGAGATGGAGATCAACCAATAGTGATTTCAGATTCGATTACGATTAACCAGGATACGCTTTTAATCATAGGTAATGGGGCTGTTTTTATCAGCGATACATCTTACAGGGGTCCGGCATTTGTTCTTGGTCCTAATTGTAAGTCTATTGTTTTTGATAGTCTTAATCTTAAAAATTTTGAAACCGGATTTGTAGTAAAATCCCCTGCATTATACTTGCAAAAGGTATTTTTCAATAACTGTAAATTAAAAGTTCAATACAATTTTATGTCCGCTGATAGTTCTTCGAATAATGGCATCAATCAAGACTCTGTCTTTTATCATTCGGCTATCAATTTTCATAAATAAATTATTATGTTTTTGCAAAAGAACAATTCAAATAACAGGAAAACAGAACGAGTGTTTTTATTGCTAACCACAATCATTTTGGGGTTGCTTTTTCTGAAGTTATTTATTGTACTACAAAAAAATTTTACTGAAGTTCCGCTTCGTGTTCAGGAGGGAACCATCATGAATGTAAACGATCCTGAACCAGGAAAAAATTTAAAAAAATTACTTGAGAAAGGACATTATTTTTCTGATAGCAAAGATATTAAGTTGGCTTCAAGAATTTTTGATAAAGGAAGAAGTGCAATTACTGAAGTGATTGATAACATTGGTGAGATTAATAAAAGTAATTTCGAGGTAAATGCGGAACAAGCATTTTTGGAAGGTGGGGAATCTTATAAGCGACGAGCAAAGATAGAAAGGGCATTGGTTGGTTTTTCTGACATTGATTCTTCATTGTTTGTATCGGAGAGGAAGAGTCCAATTAAAGTTCCAAATTCAAATAATGTGGCGTTGGGCCAAAGGGAAATCTCAGGTACTGTTGTCGATGGAGTTGGAAGTAAAGTGCCCGGAGTGCTCATCAGATTAACAATGATTATGCCTCCTGACACTCTTTTAAGTGAAGCAGAAGAAGGATCTATTATTTCTGTTTTCAACAAAGGAATAAGGAAGTCCTTTATGATTGATTCAATGCGCCATAGACAGCTACAATCATTGGTTGCATTTGCCAGAACAGATAATTCAGGTTATTTTTCATTTTCAGGATTGCCTGCTGATAAAGCATTTGCTATACTCCCACTACAACCGGGTTATGAATTTGGACGTTCTCAAGGTGTACAGTCACTTGACAAAAATTACTTTTTTACATTTAAGCAGGCCCCAAATACTATAAAGCTGTTTTCTACTAAGGATTTTGCTGCTTTGAAAAAGGAAAAATCATTAATCGTTAGAACTCCGGAAGAAGCGGGTAAATGGTTTTGGATCATAGCTTTTTCCTTCTTTATTTCCTTTTGGATTTTACATGTATATTTTAGTTTCAAATTTCCTTCTGTAGACTCGTTTATACTTCCAGTTTTAATGCTGTTAACCGGGTTGTCGATTATTACCTTGCTCAGCCTGCAAGATCCGTTAAGGGATCGATTTTTATCTAAGAGTACTTTGAATTTTTTTGCAGCCGGAATTATTGGTATTGTTATGATGATGCAGTTTCAGGTCAGGTATTTTACTGTCGACTCTCCCTTGTACAGATTATTTGCATTGCAGAACATAAAGAAGGCGGCTAATGGATGGCAGTGGGCATTCTTGGCAATCGGGTTGTTGATTTTGACAATCATGTTTGGTTCAGGTCCTGAAGGTAGTGGGGTGAAAGTGAATTTATTCGGTTTTCAACCTAGTGAAATCATTAAATTTCTTATCATCATTTTTCTAGCCGGGTTTTTCACCGTTAATGAGCAATTCATATCGGAGTACAGAAACTGGCATAAACGTTTTTATTTCTTTTTCTTCGCTTTGGCTGCTATCGGAATAACTATTCTATTGTTTCTACTGCTAGGGGATTTAGGCCCTGCGATGGTTGTTTGCTTTACGTTTATCTTTCTCTTTTCATTTTCCAGAGGTGATTTTTCGAGTATGATAAGTTCGGTTGTGCTTTATATACTAGCTGTATGGTTATTGAAAAATGTTTGGATAGCAACAGCTGTTACAATCGCAGTTCTATTTCTATACATGACTATCAGAAAAAAGCAATTGAGTGAATCCTCCATCATGGCAGTTATGTTGATAGCCGGTTTCTTATTGATCGATCAAGTTCCCTCTTTATCCAAAGCATTTCCGGGTCCGGTCCAACGATTAACTGATAGAAAAGCAATTTGGCAAAATGCATGGAACAATGAGGTGTATGGTGGTGACCAAGTAGCTAATGGCATTTGGGCTATGGCTGGTGGTGGTTTTTCTGGTCAAGGCGTTGGTCAGGGATTTGCCAAGACGATACCTGAAGCGCATACAGATATGATATTGCCGTCTATAGGAGAAGAATTTGGCGGTGCAGTTGTAATAGGCATTTTTATTCTGTTTTTCCTTTATCTGCATCGCTCTATTAATATTGGAAGGCAAACCGGAACACCTTTCCTGTTTTATCTGTGTTCGGGGATTGGCATCAGTACGTTTATGCAATTTTTGTTGATTGCAGGAGGGTCTACAGGGGCATTGCCGTTGTCTGGCGTTGCATTGCCTTTTATTAGCTATGGCGGTTCCTCATTGCTTGTCAATATGTTGGCCGCAGGTTTCTTACTAGTTGTATCAAGTATTAGAGGTACTACATCGCAAATGAAATTTATTACGAGGCAACAGGACAAAAATTTACTACCTGCATTAGTAGCAGCTTTTATTGGCATATTATTATTAGGTATAAATGTATCAAAATATATTTTTAGCAATGCAAAATGGGTAGTAGAACCTGCATTGGTGTCGGATAAAAGTGGTGCAAGAATGTTCAGCTACAATCCACGCATTAATATACTGATGAACCGTTTGCAGGCTGGTAATTTATTAGACAGAAAAGGAAGGATAATGGCCACCAGCAACGTCAGCGCGACCAGCCCGAC
>JANPHE010000123.1:0-5400 GCA_031424295.1 Segetibacter sp.
GGAAAAAACCTTCAAACAGGTGCAACGTGGAATATTGATTTACCAAAGAGCAATGTCCTTCAGTTTATTACCGAAGACGGTTCTAAGATTTCAGCCCGCCCAAGCGGCACCGAACCTAAGATTAAGTTTTACTTTAGTGTAAAAACCAATCTGCCCGGTGCTGATCAGTTTGAAGCCAAGGAGAAAGAACTGGATGGTAAAATAGCTGCCATCATCAGCGACCTCCAATTGAAATAAGTTCCATCTTCAATTTTGCATAATTAATTTGAAAGCCTTGTTTGGAACCATTCCAACCAGGGCTTTTTTATTTTGGGGGTTATTTAGGATGGGGCCAATACCTAACTTTGCTATAAGAAAAGGTTGAGTAAGTTTTTTGGTAAAAGGAATTTATTGACAACCGGTAACGCCTGTACTTAAAAGGGTATTTTGTGACAGCATGAATCGATTTATAGATACTTACCAGCACAAAGGATTGCGCAAACAGCTAGTAGAACTGCTAAGAACCAAAGGGCTTACGGATGAAAAAGTATTGGCAGCCATTAATAATATCCCGCGGCATTATTTTCTTGATTCTGCATTTGATAAAATAGCCTACGAAGACCGGGCATTCCCTATAGGAGAAGAACAAACCATTTCTCAACCTTACACGGTAGGATACCAATCACAATTATTGGAAATAAAGCCAATGGAAAAGGTGCTTGAAATAGGGACAGGGAGTGTTTACCAGGCTTCGGTATTGGCAGAGATGGGCGCAAAAGTTTTTACTATAGAAAGGCAGAAGAAATTGTATGAAAAGAACAAAGAGTTCATTTTCAAAAACAAATATCCCAATATCAAATTTTTCTATGGCGATGGATTTAGAGGCTTACCAACCTATGCCCCATTTGACAAGATCATCATTACTGCTGCAGCACCCTTTGTACCCCCTGCTTTGGTACAACAGTTAAAGACCGGCGGATATATGGTACTACCTGTTGACCTTGGGCCTTTTCAGCAAATGCTAAGGATAACCAAGCAGGCAGACGGTAGCTATACCGAAGAACGGTTTGATAATTTTTCTTTTGTGCCGATGTTGGAGGGGAAGAGTCAATAGGGTGATTTGTTTGTCCGCGAACGGTCTCCTTCAAGGGTAAAAATTACCACCCTGCCGCTGCTGTTGTGTATTTTTCACCAATTGCCTTTGCTCATCTGGGTTTGCAGGTGAGGAACACCTGCAAAGGCGGAAATGAAGAGCATTAAAAAGATCTAATTTTCTACGAAGAACTGGGATGAGTAGAAGTACTGTTGGTAAGTAATACATCAACCACAGCGAAATATTTATTATCTTTTTAGACTAACTATTCCGATATCTCCTGCATCTGTAACTCCATCAAAAACTAAAATATGATCTGTAAGTGTCCTGATAAACAACGTATCACTTGGTTTAGGAGAAGAACCGTTACCAAATACAAAAGTAGAACTATCCGAAAGAATATGATATTTGACATCATCTTGTATGCCCTGAACAAAAGTATAGATGCTGTCTCGTCCGAAATGCATGTAGTCTGAAGGTGAACCAATATATTGAAAAACGCCAGGCCCATTTCGTTCCTTTTGTGTAATCGAAACTACTTGCCATTTAACTTGTAGTCTTCCAATAACACTTCCGATAACTGTTGTATCAATAGGTATGATGGGAATATTGGGTTGTTGATCATTAACATTTTTTGTACACGACACAATTGATATTGCAAACACAAATGCGATGTAAATTAATAATTTCATTTCGTTGATGATTTATTCGTTTTTAATAATTATAATTGGTCGTAAATGTGGGTATTTATTTTTTAAAACAATGGTTTAAAAGGGTTAAAATAACAAATATAGTAATAGGTGTTTAGTTATCCAAGCATGATTAATTGGTATGTTATGGGTTTTTTTTCCGCTTAGGTTCTCCTGAAAGGGACCCTTCGCTGTTTAACCAGGCAGGGTTCTAAGGTTGGCACACAAAGCTTTAAAAGAATACCCGAGATAAACAAAACTGCATTTATCTTCGCTTTTATTTGCCCTGCGGAACATATTGAGGAACGGGGGTGGACTTTTATACCATCTAACATGAAAACATCAAAAGTCCTTTTTGTTTTTTTGTTACTTACAACATTTAATTCCTGTACCTACCATTATTATTCAAAACCAGAAGCTATAAGGGTGAATAAAAAGGCAATTTCCAAATCGAATGAAAAAACAATTATAGAAGATAATGATAGAATTTTGAAAGTATTGACAAGAGACAGTAACTATTCGCCTCTGGATATAATTTACAAATTTGATTCAAATGATAAACAAATTGAGTACACATTAATTGCAGGCTGTGATTCGTGTTTTCAAAAATATTGTCAGAAAGAATTAAATAACAAATACTTTAAATGGAAAAAGCTGAATGATACCACTTACATTTCTCCATACATTCAGAAAAGGTTTCTATATATTCATCAATCAACCTTAACCTATCTAATCATGCAACATAGCTTAAGTAAGATGGAATATGATAGCTTAATAAAGAATGAATTGTAGAAAGATACTTTACACTACTCCTTGATATTAAGTTGTTAGAAGATTTTGTACATTCAGTAAAGTATTTATATTTATTGCAAATTCACCTTATAATGACCGGTATTTTTTTACGGAAAGGTTATATTTTGATTTTGTTTTTAGTCGTATCATACGCTTCGTTGGGTCAAAAAATAACCGATACCATTTATTACAACTCGCGGTGGGGCATCTGTGAAAAAGCCGTAGCTGCCTATTACAGGCTTGGCACTCTTTCCATAGATTCTGTGTGGGTTTATACAGGAAATTTTAGCGACAATACCATAGAAAACAAACTGGTTTCAACAGGTAAATATTCTGAAGATGGTAAACGTGATGGACTTTTTGAATGCTATTATCCCTCTGGTGTAAAAGAAGTAACCGGTCAATATAGCCTTGATAACGAAATTGGAAACTGGGAATGGTATTATCCCGATGGTACCAAAAAAGCAACAATCAATTTTCATAAGGGCGACTATGGATTTCACGTTGTCGATTTTCGCGATGAGAAAGGGGTTGTTACATGTAAGCTGGGTAATGGCACCTTCTCATGGCTTATATATCCTTATCATGACGTGGGCAGAGGTTATATGGTAGAAGGTTCTTTTCGCGGAGGAAAAAGATCCGGAACCTGGAATTATTACGATGTAAATGGCAGAAAGTACTGGATCTGCAAAGAGGTATATGAACCGGATGGAATATTCAAAAAAGGGAAAATGTTAGGTTTGTATTCTGATACCAAATTAGACAGTAATAGAATAAAATTTGATTTTACTTCTTTCGAAATCAGGCAGACTGAAGCTATAAAATATGATGAGTTCTTCAGGAAAAACGGCATTGAAAATGCTGATTTTGCGCTCCGCGATTTCCTGGTGAATAAGAAACCTACCGAGATTAAGATTAGAGACTCGGCTTTTGAAAATGCATTTTCATTTGTACTCTATACACTAAATAATAATCGAACAAAAATTGATCACATCGCTAAAGAGCCGGATGGGATTATTGAATTCAGGATTGGAGAAAACAATTATCCTGAAAATATCACCATCCAGGCAAAAAACCTTTTGGCAACAGAAAATGAATTTCTGTTTTTTTTGATGAACAAGTTTCGGAACATGGAAATGCCGGCCACAGGAAAAATCTCTTATGATTCTTACCACAAAATCTATTTTTATGTAATCAATGCCAGAGAGTTCGCACCAATAGAGTTCCGTAATGCCATTAAACCCGAACTGATCTTTAGTCACTTGAAAAAGGAACAATTCATGTCTATTTTAAAGGAGCATAAACGGGAGATCAAGCAGAATTGGAGAAATCAGTATTACTGGTGGAGGTAGCATAGGTAGCATGCTGATTTAGATATTCTGCTCCGCTCACGTTCTCCACAAAGGGACCCTATGTTGTTTTACTCTAGCCGGGTACGTTAGCACATTATCCAATTAGCACATTACCTCATTAGTACCTCTTTCTTCATTACATATTATTATTAAAAAATAAACCATACATTTGATAAAACTTAATCAACTGATACTATTTTATTAACATCAAAAACTAATTGTAAAATGAAAAAGCAAGTACTAAAAAAGCTTTCAGCTTTTATCTTTAAAGCAATGCTGTTTTCTGCAAGTGCAAATGCACAGATTGTTTACACGGATGTAAATCCTGATTCGACTATTACCTGTTTAGGCAGTTCATGCACCAAATCATATAATGTTGATTTAAATAATGATGGTATCAGCGATTATTCAATTTCGAGCGTTCGTACTGGTAACATTTGTCCGCGGGGTGGTGGTCTGGTTTACAGAAGCTATGTTTCGGTTTCTGCTTTAAACACAAATGCTGTAGTTGCCGTTACTAGTACAACTTATCCGCTTGCAATGAATTTCAATGATGTCATTTCATCAGGACTAAGTTTATCCGCCTCCGGATATGTGTATAGTACATATTGGGGTAATTGCGGTAGTGGCAGCCTTAATTTATGGCCAAACTCAGTTGATCGTTACTTGGGGCTAAAATTAATTGTTGGGGCGAATACCTATTACGGATGGGCACGAATGCAGGTTGTTTTTGGATCTCAACCATCTTGCACTATTAAGGATTACGCTTACAATTCTATCCCCAACCAACCTATCCGTGCCGGAGAAACAAGTTGCGCAATTCCAACAGTTACAATAGCTAAAAGCGGCTCGTTATCTTTTTGTGCAGGCGACAGTGTTACACTAACTGCAAACGGAACAGGTTACCAACACCAATGGAAAAGGAATGGTGTAAACATTACTGGAGCAAATTCAAAAACGTATGTTGTAAAAAGAGCCGGTACTTATAAATGCGAAGTAACCAATAGTTGCGGTAGTATACTTTCATCAGGCAGAAAGGTAATCGTTACATGCAGACCAGGCAATAAAGTTAATATAGAACAATTAGAAAGTCCTTATGAATTAAAAATTGCTCCTAACCCCATTTCCAGTTCAACCACTGTTTCATTTTCTATTGACCATGCAGAGAAGGTTTCCATCAAAGTTGTTGATGTAAACGGACGCTTAATAAAAACACTAGCCAATCATCTTTTTAAAGAAGGAGTACATTCAATAGTTTGGAAAGCAGAAAATGTGCGTGCAGGTATTTATTTACTACAAATTCGCACAGCAGAATATTCCAGGACCGAAAAGTTGATTGTTACAAAATAAAGTTCGAGCTTTTCTACACTTACTACTGTACAACTACAAATAGTATTGTCAGCATAGGGTCTCCAGAAAGGGACCTTATTTTGTTTTACTCAATCCGGGTTTTTTTTGTCCGCTCAGGGGGTGTGTCACGAATGAAAAGAGTGTA
>JANPHE010000124.1:0-2212 GCA_031424295.1 Segetibacter sp.
ACGAGCAACGAGCAACGAGCCAACGACCAACGAATAACGGCAACGACCAACAACCAACTATTATTGAGTATCCCAATAATTTTTTTCAAACCCTACACAATAACACCTCCACTTTTCTGTTATTATCATGTCCAAATCCAATTTCTAAATCATCCTTTTTGAAAAATCACCATGAAGAATCTATCCATTAACCCTGCTGTGCTGTACAGAATAATCTATACAGTCATTCTTTCCCTCGGAACTTTACTTTTTTCAACCAAAACCTATGCGCAACCACCATTTAGCACTTCTAAGTTGTCTGTGCAGTTGTTGCTCAATACAAGTACGGGCAGCCAAAACTATGCAGATGGCTTTGTGGTCGTTTTCGGACCTAGCTTTACTGCCAATATTGGCCCCGAAGACTCGTACAAGTTCACCAATACCGATGAGAATTTGGCTATAAACCGCAACGGTATCAACCTAAGTATCGAAGGCCGCCCAATGGTAGTAGATTACGATACCATTCCTATTAGTATTTGGAAATACAGGCAGTCTAGTTATTGTCTTAAAGTATTGGGCAGCAATTTCCCTCCATCGGTGGTAGCAGTCCTAAAAGACAATTACCTTCACCAGGATTTTCCTATTGACCTCACCACAAATACAATTATTCAGTACAACCTTGTTACCACTGATAGTGCATCTTTAGACCCTAATCGGTTGTGCATTGTGTTTAAACCTGCCGGTTCATTACCGTTAGGCATAACAAGTATATCAGGTGCCCTCAAAAGCAATGGAATACAGGTAGATTGGAAAAGCCTAAACGATAACCTGGCCGACAAATACATGGTAGAACGGTCAGCTTCAGGTCAGGAATTTTCGGTAGTCACTAACATTTCTTCCAGAGGAAGCAGCACTGCAGAAAGTTATGTTTGGTTAGATGCAACCCCTTTGAAAGGATATAATTTTTATAGAATAAAGGCAGTTGACAAATCAGGAACAATCAAGTACAGTAGCGTAGCAAAAGTGCTGAATGGTAAAACTGAAAAAAGCAGCATAACGATATTTCCAAACCCCATAAAAAACAGCAATATTGGTTTGCAAATGGAAGCGGTTCCGGCAGGCAATTACAGACTTTTCTTGTACAACAATGCCGGTCAAGTAACCTACAGCCAAAGTTTAATTCATGAAGGAGGTTCAGCCAGCAGATCCATTCAAGTAGCAGTGCCAATCAAAAAAGGTACCTATACCTTATTGATTGTCAGCGAAAAAGACAAATTCACTAGCCGAGTAATATTTGATTAAGCCCTGCACCAACTCTTCCGCAAAAAACTAAAACAACGATTTCGAAGAGCAGCAGGCACCAACTACATTCATCTTCAAAAAGGAAAGCAAACCGCTTTCCTTTTTTGTTGTTTCATAAATTGTGAAAAGTGAGCTAATGAGGCAATGTGCTAATAAGATAATGTGAAAATGAAATTCAACATCATACATCATAAATTCATACTTCAAACGAACAACGTCCCACCGAGCTACCGAGCCAACGAGCAACCAGCACCGAGCAACGTCCCAACGAGCAACCAGCAACAACCCCTACGCTGATGCGAAACAAACACCAGTTATTGCAAAAGGGACATCATCCGGTTGGGTGCCGGGCTTCAGCCCCGGCATGCTGAAAATTGCGAAGCTTTTTTCAGCAACAAGCGGATGGAGTCCCGTTGCAATAACGAAGCCCCGCGGCTTGAGCAAAAAAATAATGTGCTAATGAGCCAATGTGCTAATATGCTAATATGCTAATGAGCCAATGAGCTAATGAGCTAATGTGCTAATATGCCAAAGTGAAAATGAAATTCAACATCATAAATTCATACTTCAAACCTCAAACGATTATCGATCCAACAAGCAACGAAAAATGAGGTGAAAATGAATAAGCTAGTGCGGAAATTAAGCAATAATTTCAATTCCTAAATTATCCAAATTCCCTTTGGTAAACCCAGTAATAACGATAAATGCAGTCAAAAACCCATAAACCCCATTATTATTCATAAAAGTTATTAACATTATAATTAACTTAATAAATAGCAAGAAAACGAAAGATGAAAAATGCGCTTTTTTCAAAAAAATATTAATATTTTTTTATTGTTTATTGATTATTAGCACCAAAAAGTGCAATAATTTCTCCCATTAATTGGATGGGGACATCTTTTGGTATGAAAAATTGGGTGAACAATCATTG
>JANPHE010000125.1:0-7104 GCA_031424295.1 Segetibacter sp.
GCTTCGGCTTTTATTTTTTCCGGATCAAAACTATTAGCCAACACTTCTCTTGCTTTTAACTCTGATGCAAAGCCGGGCTTTTCTTTTAATAGTTTTATGAGCATCCAATGTCCATGAACGCTGCTATGCCAATCGAGGCAGCCATAAAAAGTGGGGTGTAATTGTTGAGGAAGCAACATATGATCTGTGGAAGTATCGGAAGTGTGGCTTGTTTTATTGGGCCATTGTTGGCTAATGCAGTGTAAAGGCATTTCGGCCAATTTATTTACCAAAGTATCATTCAATATTGGCTGGCAGTAACAGGAAAAAGGCAGTAGTATAAAAAGTAGTTTTAGCATAATAATGATTTCATTAACGGTATAAAAAATGGCCACCTGCAATTTACAGGTAGCCATTCAATTTTCGATTTATTTGAAATTATTTCCCCACCACCATTTTCTTAGTATCTACCATCTTTCCATCTACATACATCGTGTAGGTATAAGTGCCCGAAGCAAGGCCTTTCGTATCTACATTCAATACACCTTTGCCAAAAGTATTGAGGTTGATAGTTTTAATTTTCCTTCCTGCATTGTCTACAATGATCAACTCGGCTTTAGCAGCACCGGTTGGAATGTTGTAGTTTATTTTGGTAAAATTTCCTGCAGGTGGGTTGGGAATGTTTTGATCCAAAGAAGCTGTTTCAAAACTTACATCCTGTTGGTTGATGGTTGCAATGGGTTTGGCACTGCTTTGTATCATGACTTTTAATTGGTCTAATTCCGCTTTTAGCATGTTTATTTCACTGTGCAATTCAACGTTTTCCTTTTCTATTTTCTCACTCTTTGCAGATAATGCCTGTATGCCCAACAATGCAACTCCTGAGGGATCTATTGTTGAGATTGATTTGTTATCTAAACCAACATTGAAAAGCGTGTAAAAATCCTGGGCCATTGGGCCAATGTGATATTCATTTTTAGTACCCTTATATTTCCAACGGGGAATATCAAGTTTGTTTATTTTATCAAGTATTTTCTGTGGGTCTTGTGGTTGAAACTCGTCTTTTAAGTTTTTATCAGATGCATTTGACCACGTGCCGCCTTCAGTGAGATTGGCACCGTTTCCATTGGTTGCATTTGTGCCAACTTTTAAAGCTTGCCCTACTGCAGGAGTAGAATTTCCAAATCCCCAATCTTTAACATCAGAATTTCCAAACATCATCATATTGCTAAAACCTACTGTGGCACTGTAACCGATGGCAGTTGTGTTGGTAAGGTTTGTAGCTGAATTTGATACTCCGGCGTTGCTGCCTATAGCCACGTTATAATCGCCTGTAATGTTGCTATAAAGAGCTTGGTAGCCAACAGCAGTATTATAATCGCCAGTAGTATTTCTCCACATTGAAGCAATTCCTGTTGCTGTATTGCGCCATCCTAATGTATTTGAATAAAGTGCATAGGCACCAGTGGCTGTACTTCCAACTCCATCTGTATTTGCTAATAATGCTAGATATCCAGTTGCAGTATTTTCAATTCCGCTGGTATTCGCAGGTAATGAGCGATAGCCAGTAGCTGTATTATTATCGCCATTCACATTTGATTTAAGGCTCTCAAATCCATTTGCTGTATTTCCGGAACCGGTATTATTTAACTGTAAGGCAAAAATCCCGGTTCCTGTGTTATTATTTCCAGTGGTGTTTGAGTATAATGATGCGTTTCCGAAAGCTGTGTTATTATTTCCTACTGTATTGGCCCTTAGTGCCACGCTTCCGTACGCATTGTTAAACTGACCTGTAGTATTTGAATATAAAGCTTCTGCACCTGTGGCAGTATTGTTATCACCCGTTGTGTTTGAGTAAAGTGTATTATAACCAGATGCAGTATTTGCATAGCCTGTAGTATTACTATACAATGCATTACTGCCCATAGCAGTATTTAAGTCGGATGTGTTATATCGCAATGCTTGGTTGCCAATAGCTGTATTATTTCCACCAATACTATTCGATGCTAAGGAATAATAGCCAATCCCGATATTGTAATTGGCAGTAGAATTGCCCTGTAATGCAGAAAGGCCAATACCTATATTCCAGTTACCGGTAGTATTAAAACGAATAGCATTTGCACCTATTCCAATATTACTTTCACCAACCGTATTTGATAAAAGTGAACTAGGGCCAATCCCAATATTTGAGCCCCCGGTTGTGTTTGCCTGCAATACCAGACTACCAATTGCAGTATTACTACTACCAGAAATATTATTATACAACGCCTTATCCCCAGTGGCAATATTGTTTGTGCCGTCTATATTCTGCAATAAGGCTGTATTACCAATAGCTACATTTGAACTACCTGTTGTATTATTTAATAATGCCCCATACCCCAATGCAGCATTAAAATTGCCACTTTGGTTGCTTTGCAAACTATTACTTCCAATGGCCGTGTTTTGATAACCTATCGTATTGTTGAGTAAACTATAAGTACCTACTGCAGTATTGTACCCACCGGTAGTATTGCTGAAAAGTGACTGGTATCCAAATGCTGAGTTATTAAAATTGGTATTGCTTGCTAAAGTTTTGTAGCCATAGCTTGTATTAGCAGCGGAGCTAAAATCTAAATTGCCTGCTATTTGATTGTTTACTTTAAAAACGAGTGGTTGTGCATCTGTAGTTCCTAAGAAATTTGTTCCGGCTATTGTTCCGGCATTGCCTTTTAACCCCCACCCCGCAGTAGTTTTAAGTACACTCCATGCCGTTCCATTGTAAAAATAAAAGCCCGGTGTATTGTTGGTTTGATAAATAAGTAGTCCGGTAGCAGGGGTTATTATAGCATTACGCTGAGTGGATGTCATTCTAGGTATTAACAAGCCCTTACTTGTACTTGAAATATCCAGAAGCGCAGATGCGTTTGGCGTTAATGTACCAATACCTGCACTGCCCGTACTAGGGAAGGTGTTTGTTTGTGCATTCACAAGCATGTTTCCAAAGATGTTAACGAGCATCAGTAAAAATACTTTTTTCATAATAGTGATAGTTTTGTGTTGATTGTTAAGACGTAAACAAATTGAGAAAATAAAGTTAAACAATTTACAATAAAAGAATATCATTTAATAATAAAATAAAGCTGCCGCATTTTACTACAATTGCCTTAAATCAAAATTAATAATGGAATTATTTTCCTCCGCCGTAGATTGTGTCCTTATAACCTACAAATGCACCTTAGTTTGTGTCCTCACAGCCCACAAATCACTTTCCTAAAACAAAGGTTATTGAAAAACAAACTTCAGCGCAATTGAACCATTATAGTCATAAAAAAACCGCTCCAAGACTCATCTTGAAACGGTTTTCATTTTAGTTATTTGCAAAGGGTTATTTCGCCACCACCATTTTCTTTGTATCCACCATTTTACCATCTACATACATAGTGTATATATAAGTACCCGAAACAAGTCCTTTAGTATCTACATTCAATATTCCTTTTCCTTTTTTATTCAGTGCAATTTTATTCACCATTTTGCCATTCATATCTGTTATGACCATTTCAGCATTTCCAGCATTGTTTGGTATGCTGTAATTGATGCGTGTTGTATTGTTGGTCGGGGGATTAGGGATATTTTGTTCCAGAGAAGCATTCGTTAATTGAACGGTTTCTACAGTTGCCTTAGCACTTGGGGCAAGACTCTGTACTTGTTCTGTCAATATTTTTATTTTGGCATCCTGCTCTTGTAGGGCTTTTATCAATACAGGAATTAATTCGTTGTAATTAACGGCTTTGAATGCAATCTCAGTACCTTTTTCTCCTTCAATAGGTGGAGTTGTTTTTAACAATGTTGAATTGACATTAGCATTCTTCACCATTTGGGGTATTATTTTTTCTACATCTTGTGCCAACAAACCAAAATGATTGCCTTTTGGTAAATGAAGCCCTTCATAAGTGCCTTCATTTTTAAATTCGTAGCTTTTAGGTTCCAATTGGTTGATGATATCCATTCCATTTTCCAATGGTTTGATGTTCTTTTTTAGTCTAGCATCACTTGTTTGAAAAGTGCCTGTAGAATATACATCGCCGGAAAAATAACCCGCATAGGTGCTTGCATTTCCAGTAATGCCATATATACCATAGTTAGTGGTACTTTCACCTCTTACGCCTATGCCGGTATTGCTGTTTCCTTGCACACCACCTCCGTTGCCTGTATTGTAACCCCCAATACAAGGAGTACTGGAGTTCATTGAATTTTTGCGGGCTATTACAACCTCAAATGCACCAGATTTTTCGCAGTTGAAACCATAGCTACTGTAGGGTTCTGTTACCAATATGCCACCCAGGCTATTGTAAGTGCTATTAAGCGTTAAAGCATACTCGGCAGACGTAGGTCCTGCTATGCCAACCCGACCGGCAAACATTCCTGTATCTTTCACCACCAAATTATAAAAAGTACCAATGCTGTCTGCATTTATGTTGCGGCTAAAATATCCGTTTTTCCAAGCTTTAGTTGGGGAACCAAAATTGATGGTATCGTTTTTTTCGGGAATTAAACTAGCATTGATAGCCGTAGAAGCAGAAAGGTTAGATAATTCAGAATTGGTCTTACCACCTGCAATATTAGACCATCTGCTTCCTTTAAAGTAATACAAACCCTTTATGCCATTGGTTTGATATACCATTAATCCTGTTGCCGGGGTTGAAATGGCTTCCCTTTGGGCACTAGTCATTCGTGGAATCAATATACCCTGCGTAGTACTTTGTATGTCTAATACTGCAGAAGCATTCGGACTTGTTGTTCCAATACCCGCACTGCCCGTAGTTGGGAACGTATTGGTTTGTGCCATCAGCATTCCATTCATAAGAAGGAATGATAGAGTTGTAAACAGTAACTTCTTCATAATAGTTGTTTTTAGTTTTAAAATAAAATCATTTCGAAAGTTAAGAAATAATATCATTATTATCTAATTAAAGTTGCCTTTATTTATAGTGAAAAATAATTTTCTTTTCCATGATTTTTCTTAACTTATTGCAGTTCCATTTACCCGCCAAAGGTGGGCAAGATGCTGCTGACATTACATTCAATAATTGAGCCATCATGGTTTCCAGCTTTGCAATGCGTTTTTCATAATCGGATGCTTGTTTGATCAATTCATCATTTTTAACGTTCAACTATTCATTATTTGCAGACAACTCCTGCACCGCCCTCACCAGCGGCAATACAAACGCTGCGTAGGGCCATCCATAAAAATCTTTATCATTCTTCGGCTTGTCTATGCCGCTAAAGTCGTAGCCAACAGACTTTGTTGTGGTCTCCACTTCTTGGGCTAGGAAACCGGTGAAACGTATCTTTTCTATATCGTACTTACCCTCACAATTGGTGGTATCTTTTTCTCCATAGTTTTTCTGTTTCCATTTGGCAAATGCATCTACACTAGTATTGTAGATAACCGGTCGGAGTTTATTTATAAATTCCAACCCTTTTACTTCGCCTTCTTTTATGTTTGTTTTGAAGCGCTGATCGCATTAAGTGGTAAAATCTAATTGACCTTTTATGATGGTGATGGAGGTGTTGCCAAAGGAAAGGGTGTTTTCCGCAGCACTACCTGTAATAGGAAAAGTGTTGGTTTGTGCATAAAGATAAAAACCTGATATAATTGCTACAAATAGCAATACCGAAATCTTTCTCATAAAATGTATTTTTGATGGTTTTTAATCACAAAGAATAACGAATAAAACCAAATTTAATTTGGTGTAATCAACAATTAATTCTTTTGGATAGCGTGCAAAAGGCATGAACATAAAAAAAGCCGTAGTAAATTCTTACTACGGCTTCACTTATTTCAATGATTAACTCTGAACTCATTTCCCCACCACCATTTTCTTGCTATCTATCATCTTTCCATCTACATACATGGTGTAAGTATAAGTGCCCGATGCAAGGCCTTTGGTATCTACATTCAACACCCCTTTTCCAAAAGTAGAGAGGCTGATTTGTTTTAATTTTCTACCTGCATTGTCGGTAATTACCAACTCAGCTTTAGCTGCACCATTCGGTATGTTGTAGTTTATTTTAGTAAAATTACCTGCCGGTGGGTTGGGTATGTTTTGGTCTAAGGATGCTTCTAAAAAGCTAACCTCTTGTTGGTTGATGGTTGCAATGGGTTTGGCACTGCCCAGTATCAAAGCTTTTAGCTCGTTAATTTGCTTTTGTAAGTCAGATTTTGTTGAAGCATTTTCATTCTTCAATTCTTCATTCTTAATCGACAACTCTTGCACTGCCTTCACCAGCGGCACTACAAACTCAGCATATCGCAATCCATAAAAATCTTTATCATTCTTTGGCTTATCAACACCGCTAAAGTCGTAGCCAACAGACTTTGCAGTGGCGTCTACTTCCTGGGCCAGGAAACCGGAAAAGCGTATTTTTTCTATATCGTACTTGCCTTCCCAATTGGTGGTATCTTTTTCTCCATAGTTGGCTTCTTTCCATTTGGCAAATGCATCTACGCTAGTGTTGTAAGTAACCGGTCTGAGTTTGGTTATAAATTCCAACCCTTTTACTTCGCCTTCTTTGATGTTTTTCTTAAATCGCTTATCGCTGTAAGTGGTGAAACCTACCTGGCCTTTTATGCTGGTGATGGAGGTATTGCCTACGGCAATGGTGTTTAACGCAGTAGGGTCGGCATCGTAGCCTAAGCCCATGGTGTTATTTAGGTTGGTGATAATAGAATTGGCATCATAACCTATGGCCGTATTGTTACTGCCTGTGGTGTTAGCCAACAATGCGTCTTTTCCAAATGCAGTGTTTAAACTGCCGGTGGTGTTGGCGGTTAAAGCCAGGCTACCCGCAGCAGTATTGTAACCGCCGGTGGTGTTTGCAAAAAGCACCTTTGAGCCTAATGCCGTGTTGGCGCCAAACCCGCCGTTCATTTTGTACAAGGCAGAGTCGCCTACCGCTACCAGATTTTTGCCTGTGGTGTTTTTGTAAAGTGCCACAACGCCTACAGCCACATTGGAGTATCCGGTGGTGTTTGAAGGCAATGCATTTCTGCCAAAGGCGGTGTTGTTGCTTCCAGTAGTGTTTCCATATAAAGCCCCAGAACCTGTAGCAACATTGTTATCTCCGGTAGTATTGGAATACAAG
>JANPHE010000126.1:0-4761 GCA_031424295.1 Segetibacter sp.
CTCATTTTGGAGCTTCAAGTGGTGATTTTGCTGGTATTACAAACTTTGCCCTTATTCAGAGTGATAAAACAGAAATAGAAAGACAAATCAATAATCTAGACATTCCACTAACTAAAATACGATACGAATATCCATCTCCCAATATAGCCAGACTTAAGTTTAATGGCCCTTGGGGTGGTGTCAGAGTTGGATTGTCTGTTGGTTATAAATTTTAAAATTCCTCTTTCTTTTTTTCCTTTTTTAACAAGGGGGCGATTAATTCAGGATGAGCAGATAAAAAGGCACTTCCCGGAGCATCGACATAAGTTACACCGTATTTAATGCTTGGCTTTTCGCCCATTTTTATTTCCAGAATACCACTTTTCATTATGTCTTCGTGCCTTATATAGGTTTTTGTATAAGGCTTTGCATTTAAAGTGATGGATTGAATATACTTGTTTTGTATGCTATTATTAATTGCTTTAATCTGAAAAGTACTGCCCGAAGGTAGCAGAATGATTGCTTGGTCTACAATCGGACTACCAAAAACATACTCCCCACCACATGGATTTGCGGGGTACAACCCCATAGCATTGAATACATACCAGGCACTCATCTGACCACAATCTTCATTGCCAACTATTCCATTCGGTGTATTGTTGTACATCTTGGCCATAATCTCTCTTACCCTGTCTGCGGTTTTCCATGGTTGCTGCAAATACGTGTATATGTAGGGTATGTGGTGACTAGGTTCATTACCATGGGCATATTGACCAATTAATCCTGTAACATCGGGTGGTACATTACCCGTCATCGGCATGTTGTCTGTAAAAAGAGAATCCAACTTCAACTCCAAGCCATCTTCTGATGAATAACTACGGCGAAGACCTTCTATATCATGTGGTACAAAAAAACTGTGTTGCCAGGCATTTCCTTCGGTGTATGGAAATTTACCACCAACCCTGCTTTCATAAGGATCAAATGGAGTTACCCATGCATTTTTCAAAGTTTTGCCTCTGAAAAATCCTGACCCCTCATCAAAAACATTCTTCCAGTTACCAGAAAGCCTATTTAAATAAGCAGTGTCCCCATTTTTATTTAATTTTTTAGCTACTTGAAGCAGGCACCAATCATCATACGCATACTCTTGGGTAATGTTTACACTTTCTCCAAATTTATCAGCAGGTAAAAAACCAGTGTTTCTGAAAGCTTCTGTACCCCTTATATTTTGCATCACACTTCTACGCATTGCCTGGTAGGCTTTATCATAATCAAAACCCTGCATATTTTTAAGAATCGCATCTGCAATAATTGGAACTGAATGATAACCAGTCATTGTATTGGTTTCATTAAAATGAAGATCCCAAACCGGCAAGTATCCTTGCTGGTCATAAAAAGCTAAGTAGCTATTAATGATAGAAGGAACAATTTCTGTTTGTGTAATGGTAAGCAATGGATTTGCAGCTCTGAAAACATCCCAAAGAGAGTTGGTGCTCATCGTCATTTTGCCATTAAATACCTCGCCTCTAACACCTTTATAATTGCCCCAACGATCGCTGAAAATGGTTGGCGCTAAATAAGTGTGATACAATGAAGTGTAAAATATTTGCTTTATTTTTTTATCAAACGAATTGATTTGAACCTTTCTCAATTCTCTTTCCCAAAGTTCTGCTGCACTTCTTTTTGCTAAAATAAAATCCCATGTCCTAATTTCATTAAGGCTTTCTACAGCCCCTTCCAAATCTGCAAAACTGATACCCACTTTCATTGTGATCGCCTCGCCTCTGTCCGTATTGTAATTCAGGTAACTAACAACTTTCTTACCAATCACTTCCAGATTGTTACTTTGTACATTGTCAACAAAAACCGTGGTGCTTTTTACTGGTTTACTTAGTCTCACTGCAAAGAAAACCTTTTGAATTTTTGCCCATCCTGTAGAAAATCGATAGCCTACAAAAGTGCTGTCATCAATTTTTTTCCAATAGCTTTCGGTTGTTTTATCGGTATTGATTTCAAACCCTAAATTGAATCGGATAGAAGAACTATCGCTTTTAGGGAAAGCGTACCTGTGCATTGCGCAGCGAAGTGAAGCAGTCATTTCTGCATACACTTTAAAATCGCGTAACCTAACACCATAAAAACCCGGACTTGCCCTTTCCTCTTTGTGAGAAAAACTGCTTCTTACCAAATTGGTATCCGGCACTCCTACCATAGGAAGAACAGATATATCGCACAAATCACCTACTCCTGTGCCGCTTAAATGCGTGTGGCTAAAACCTGCAATCATTGTATCCTCATAGTTGTATCCACTGCTATAATCCCAACCGGAAGTGCCATTATCGGGTCCAACTTGTACCATACCAAATGGCAATGTAGCACCGGGGTATGTATGACCATGACCTCCTGTTCCAATAAATGGGTTGACAAAATCTACTAGTCGCTGGCAAGTAGCGGAAAAACCAAAATAGACCAGTAATGAAGCAACGATAATCAGTTTTCTCATGCAAATGTGTTATTCAAAAGTGCAAATTAAAAGAGGATGGCCCATTAAATGCACCATCCTCTCTGAATTGTATAATATTTAATACTTGGTTACTACTTAAAATGGCAGATCGTCCATTGGTTCTGTTATTTCATGCGTAGCAGTTTGTGCTACCGGTTGGCTATAAGAATTTTGTTGGGTATTAGCCTGAGGGGTAAATCCACCTTCACCCGATTGGTTTTCGCTGCGGTTACCCAGCAACTGTACCGAACTGATTCTAAGACTAAGTGAAGAACCATGGCCACCTTCTTTTGTAGTATAGCTGCGAATTTCTGGACTTCCTTCAGCATAAACCTGCGTTCCTTTTTTCAAATATGGAGCAATTGCGGTGCGGTCTGTCCAATAAGCACACTCTACCCAAATCGTTTTGTCTTGCTGTTGTCCCTGAGCATTTTTAAATTTTTCGGTATGGGCTACGCTGAAATTAATTACGTTTTTGCCATTTACATTGTTAACAACGCAGTCTTTACCCAAATTTCCGATTACTTGTAGTTTTATCATATCATTAATTTTTATTAGTAACTGGCAAAGTAATAAAAATCTTTGATATTGTTAACTTCCGCAGTTATTTGCAAATTAATTCTATTGAATGGCAATAAGAAAATAATTTAATCAAACAAAATACCGAAGCAACCACGCTGAAGTATAGTATTCAGATGACGTAAAAAATGAATAATGTTACTGGAAAATCAGGGATACTATCTATTTTACCTCCCTTTCCTTCTTGTTATTTCCTTTTTTATCAAACCCAATTCCCTACCGGTTTGGCCACTTACACTGCTATTCTCCTGTGCTCTTCTCATCAGGTAAGGAATGACATCTTTTATAGGACCAAAGGGCAAATATTTACTGACTGAACAACCCGCTTTTGCCAAATTAAAAGTAATGTGATCACTCATGCCATACAATTGCGAAAAATGTAAATGAGGATGATTGAATGGCAAACCTTTCTTCTCCATTAATTCCACTGCCAACAAGTTACTTTTCTCGTTGTGGGATGCAACAATTGTTGATATGGTGTCAATGTTTTCAATGCTATAGTTTACAGCAGCATCGTAATCGGCATCTGTGCTTTGCTTATCAGGCTGAATAGGAGATCTGTATCCTTTTTCTGTGGCTCGGTTTCGCTCTTTTTCCATATAAGCACCTCTTACCAATTTCATTCCCAAAATAAACCCTTTGTGTCTTGCAATTTTATGCGACAATTGATAAAAATGGAATCTGTCGTGTCTGTATAATTGGATGGTGTTAAAGACAATTGCTTTTTCTTTATTAAACTCCTCCATCATATCCATGGTCAACCGGTCAACCGGATCTTGTATCCAGGTCTCTTCAGCATCAATTAAGACCCCGACATTCTTTTCTGCCGCTACTGAACATATCCTATACATTCTATCCATTACTCGCTCCCACTCTTCCTCTTCCAATTCATTGTCATGTATGCCAGACCTTAATCGAGGTGCTTCATGAAGCGTCTCCAACAATCCAAACCGCCCAAGTCCGGTTACTTTCACACTTATGAATGGAATATTCGGCTGGCTAGCCGCATAATTGATAACCTTAATAAACTCTTCCGTTGCATGTTCAAAATTTGCTTCGCCTTCTTTTCCTTCTACGCCATAATCCAGAATGACCTGAACACCAAAATTGGCTAAGGTCTTTGCTACAGGAGCAGTTTCTTGCAAAGATTCCCCTCCTACAAATTGCTTGAAAATGGTTTGTTTGATCAGGCCTTTGATTGGTAAGCCTGTTTTCAAAACAAAAGGGGTAATCCTGACGCCAGCATCAACCACCCATTGGTAACCCATCGTAGAGAAAAGGAAACTAGCCCGCTTCAACTCTTTGTCAGATTTATAAGCGAAGGCGTTTTCAGAATTGTCAAAGGAAATATTCATAGCAAGCAAATTCGGGTGCAATATCGGTACAGGATTTATAAGTAAAAAATTTGTGTTAGGATTTACCGGGTTCAATTTGTATAAAAATGCTTTAAAGTCAACATGAACGCTTTATTGCATATAAAATTGCTTAATAACAACCTATCACCTGACTTCTTGAAACCAATAAAACCCATTTTTCATAAATTAGTTCAAAAATCCTTCTACCACAATTTAACCCCTATATTCTACATTTGCCAAAACAACTAGGAAAATGGAAGGGAAAAAAGCGTCGGCCAGTTTTATTATCATGAATGAACTGGTATTGCCTAACGATACCAATACTTTTGGTAACCTGATGGGTGG
>JANPHE010000127.1:0-22004 GCA_031424295.1 Segetibacter sp.
ATATAATTCATTTTTTTCTAAAAAAGATCTTTTTGCCGATCAAATCTAATCAAACTAAAAAAAAAAGTTTTAATCATACAAATTGGAGCAACAAAAAATAATTATTATTAAATAAAATATTTTATTTAATTAACTGTAAAATATTGATTACAATTTAATTAATAGGAAAAATAGGAAACAGAATATTAATTTCACATTAAATAATCAGTGCATTTAGAAATAAAAATGAGGTATGTGTTTGCGTAATAACCAAAATCTATATTTTTGCACCTTACTAAAAATAAAAACAATGTCAGACATCGCAACAAGAGTTAAAAAAATCATTGTTGACAAACTAGGGGTAGATGAAGCGGAAGTAACTACTGAAGCTTCCTTTACAAATGATCTAGGTGCAGACTCGCTTGACACCGTAGAATTAATAATGGAGTTTGAAAAGGAATTTAATATTTCTATTCCAGATGAACAAGCAGAAACCATTACTACTGTAGGTCAAGCTGTTACTTACCTGGAAGAGCATGCTAAATAATTTGTATGGGTTCCTTCATTTTTATTGATGTAGGACATCGAATGCAAAACTTTACAATCCGCCTCGCATCAGCAAACAGCTCTTGCAGGCGGATTTAAACTTTTTAAAAACTTACAGGCAATTTTATGGAATTGAAAAGAGTTGTTGTAACAGGTATAGGCGCTATCACACCATTAGGAAATAATCTTCAGGATTATTGGAATGGGTTGATCAATGGTGTTTCTGGAGCTAATATGATAACCTTATTTGATGCCTCTAAGTTCAAGACCCGTTTTGCATGTGAATTGAAAGGTTTTGAAGCAACTGATTATATCGACAAAAAGGAAGCTAGAAAAATTGATCGTTTCAGTCAGATTGCTTTGGTTTCAAGTGATGAAGCAGTTAAAGATGCAAAACTGGAGCCGGGTTCTTTCAATCCTGACAGAGTAGGCGTTATTTTTGGAAGCGGCATTGGTGGACTTATTACTTTTCAAAATGAAGTAATTGATTTTGCTAAAGGTGATGGCACTCCGCGCTTCAATCCATACTTTATTCCAAAAATGATTCTTGATATAGCTGCAGGGCATATATCAATGCGTCATGGTTTTAGAGGTCCCAACTTTGCTGTTGTAAGCGCTTGCGCATCCTCTACCAATGCTATCATTGATGCATTCAATTATATACGTCTTGGCAAATCGGATATTATAATTACTGGTGGAAGTGAAGCAGTTGTCAGCCAGGCAGGCGTAGGTGGATTCAATGCTATGAAAGCGCTAAGCGAAAGAAACGAAAGCTTTGAAACTGCTAGTCGTCCGTATGACAAAGACAGAGATGGTTTTGTAATGGGTGAAGGGAGCGGTACGTTGGTATTGGAAGAATTAGAACATGCAAAAGCCCGTGGTGCACACATCTACTGCGAAATTGCCGGTGGTGGTGCTACTGCAGATGCTCACCATATCACTGCGCCTCATCCTGAAGGGTTGGGTGCGAAAAATGTAATGATTGCAGCGCTTGATGATGCAGGCCTAAAGCCCGAAGATATTGACTACATCAATACACATGGTACTTCAACTCCACTTGGAGACGGTGCTGAATTAAAAGCAATTATTGATGTATTCGGTGAACATGCTTTCAATCTAAATATCAGTTCTACAAAAAGCATGACCGGTCATTGCTTAGGCGCTGCTGGTGTTATAGAAGCTATTGCTTGCATTATGAGTATCAATCATGGTATAATACCCCCAACTATCAATCACTTTAATGACGATCCTGATTTAGACTCCCGTCTTAATTTTACATTTAACAAAGCACAAACCAGAACCGTGACTGCTGCTTTAAGCAATACTTTCGGTTTTGGTGGTCACAATGCTGCTGTGATAGTAAAAAAATATGTAGCTTAACATTGTGCAATTTTTATCCCGGCTCTTTGGCCGAAAAAAGAATATTCAAACCCTAAAAGCCCAACTTGAAAATGTGCTCGGTATTAAGACGAGTAACATTTCTTTGTACACTACTGCACTTAGTCACCGATCGGTAAAAGAAAATTCAGACGAAAACAATGAACGACTTGAATATCTGGGCGATGCCGTTTTAAGCAGCATTGTAGCAGATTACCTTTTTAAAAAATACCCGTATAAAGGTGAGGGCTTCCTTACAGAAATGAGGAGTAAGATGGTTAATAGGCAACAATTGAATGCCTTAGCCATAAAAATCGGGCTTAAGAAACTTACTATTTATAATAAAATTGACGGATCACTAAAAGGAAGTCAAATATTTGGAAATACACTTGAAGCTTTGGTAGGTGCTGTATATTTGGATAAAGGCTATGAAAAAACCCAAAAATGGGTAACCAAGCACATGATCATCCAACATTTGCATGTTGACGACCTCGAGCAAATTGACATAAACCTGAAAAACAAACTTATCGGTTGGGCAAGCAAAAATGGAAAAGTACTGGAATTTGAACTTTTAGATGAAAAGCAGGAAACCAATAGAAGAATTTTTACGATAGCCGCTGTGCTAGATGGAGAAAAGATTGCGGAAGGAAAAGGTTTTAATAAAAAAGATGCTAGTCAGATTGCAGCCCAACGCTCAATTGAAAAACTGGGGCTGTAGCAGAACCTTGCTTTATATGCTAAAGTTATTATTATACGCTTAGATTAACATCTCATTTTGACATTGCTAAACCATAATTTGATAACAATAGAAAACAAATGAATGGTTATTAAATTTTCAATCATAAACTTTAGCTTCTTTGTGGTTTATGGCAAACAAAAAAGCCCTCCGGAGAAGGCTTATAACTATTTTAAGGTTGGTGGATTATGCTTTGTTAGTATCGTCTCCGTCATTTGTAACTACATTCTCTTCTTCCTTTACCTTCTTTACAACTGCTTTGTTTGAAACAGAAACTTCACCATTTAGCGTCCTTACAGTTAATGTAGAATTAAAACCACGTGGCAAAGTGATGAAAGCAGCACCATATTCATTTGTAGATGTCATAGAAAGAATGTTATTTTCTCCGTCAACGACTACAACACTTGATTGCTTTGGAAAATCGCTTACCCAGATATTTGTCTTTACATCATTTGTAACAACTGCAATACGGCTTTTAGTATTTGTTTGAGCCTCAGCTGAAAAACTGAAAATTGATAAGATGATAACTGTTACTATCGCTTTCATAAATTTTGTAGTTGTTGTTGTCATGATGTTGTATTGTACATCTATTAAAACAACTGACGTGCCAAACCTTGAAAATATCTTGGCAGCACTTTTTGTTGACATTATAAATTCTGCTCTATGTGTCTTTTAAGAGCATCGTAAATATAGGCTAAATAAATGTCGCATCTTTAAGTCACATAGAGCTTAATCAAAATAATTTTAAGGTATTTATAATGTTGAATAAATAAAATTTAAGTTTTCTAACTAATTTAATTTAAATACTTTATATGTTTTTTTCACTGGTGTTTTCTTGAAATTTCGTGTATTTATTAACTCCGCTTCACACATTTAGGTATAAAAGGATACTTTTTTTAGAGAGTTAAATTACCAAAACAAATATGATATGTCCTATTATTATAATTACTTTTTAGTTTTTTTGACTGAAAAGGCTATCCTATTTATGCCCTTATCTTTCTTTTTTGCTCCCAACAAAACCTGCCTTTTGGGTCCAATATTTCCAATAATAAAACCTCGAATTCTCATTTTTGGAAAAGGACTACCTCACTTTTTCACTTTCTTCCTTCTTTTAAACATTGTCAACACTTATTAATAATCAAATAGATGCAGATCCTATATTTCCTGGCTATTAATCATACTCGCATCTCAGGTTCGGACTTCAAATCGCTTTTCCGATTATTGTTAGTCCTGGATTCTTACTTATTAGCCTATTGCTGCACATTTTGGCTTGTTCTATATTACCAACCCAATTGTTACTAACCCAGATTTTATTCAACTACAAAGATTATCACGCACTTCAGTAATTGATAATGGTTTCAATCAGCATTAATGAAGCGGACAATTATTACTTCTTTTAGAATTTTTTAATATTGTAGTAAGCTCCAATTAAAACAATGCCCATAGCTAGGAAACCAAAAAATAGTTATTGCCACAATAATCCTGACATTTTTTGATATCACTAATCTGAATGTATTGCCTTCTCTTTAGCATTTCTGAAATAATTAGTTTTCTATATATACTTTTTCAAAACATTGGGTTACTCTTGTGAACCAATCGCAGCTTAATTCAAATTCCTACCAATTATCGTTGGGTCACTTCAATGCACTTTTTTATAAATAAAAAGACCCTACTTGCATAAACCCTTGAGATTGCTTATTGTGTAAAGTATGTATTTGTTAGACTAATACATTAAAAAAGGAAACTTGAAATTTGAAATAAGCTATTTGAGATCAAATAATAAATGCTACTCCATTTCCTTCATTTGCATTTAAAAATGTACGAATCAATGCGCAGTACTAAGGTTGATTTGGTTATTTATAAAACATGAGTTTAACTGCAAGGCCAAAGTGATTCTCTAAAATTTTCTAACTTGAAGTAATGGCACAAAAGATTAAAGAATGCTATATCTAGCCCTTAAAACAAAAAAGCCTTCCGAAGAAGGCGTTTAGCTATTTAAAAGTTGATATCTTACGCTTTGGTTGAATTGTCTATATCGTTTGCCACTACATTCTCTTCTTCTTTTGCTTTTTTAACGACAGCTTTGTTTGATACGGATACTTCACCATTCAAAGTTTTAACAGTTACCATTGAATGAACACCCTGTGGCAAAGTGATAAAAGCAGCACCATATTGATTTGTAGACACTATAGAAAGAATATTATTTTCTCCATCAAAAACTACTACACTTGATTGCTTAGGAAAGTCGCTAACCCAAATATTTGTCTTCACATCATTTGTAACAATAGAAATACGGCTTTTAGCATTTGTTTGTGCTTCAGCTGAAAAACCGATAACCGATAAGATGATAACTGTTAATATAGCTTTCATAAATTGTTTAGTTGCTGATGTCATAATGTTCTGTTGTACTTCTATTGTGACAACTGGCATGCCAAATCTTAAAACTGTCTCAATCGCTTATTTTTTGGATCTTTATACATCAACCCTTTGTGTCTTATTTGAGCATTGGCAATCATAGCTATTTCACAGACCGACGTTTTTACAAATCTGCTGCGTAAAATAAATTGGCTTATTCCATTTAGAAATTAACAGTAAAAAAATATTTATAAGTAAATAGTTGAAATAAAATTATTTAAATGTCGATATCTTGACATAATTCGATTAATACCCCATTGGTATTTTTGGGGTGCAGAAAGCAAACCACCTTGTTGTCGGCGCCCATTTTAGGCGTTTCACTAAGTAAAACAAAGCCTTCACGCTTCATTCTTTCCATTTCAAAATGGATATTTTTGACTGCAAAAGCTATATGATGCATGCCTTCACCTTTCTTTTCAATGAACCTTGCAATCACGCCATTTGCGTCCAAACTTTCCAATAATTCAACCTTTGTTTCCCCTTTTTGGAAAAAGGCAGTCTTTACATTCTCACTTTCAACCGCTTCTGTTTTATAACATTCCGTATTAAGAAGTTTTGAAAAAAGAGGAATGGATACTGACAAGTCCTTTACTGCTATACCGATATGTTCTATTTTTTGCATGATTTATATTTTTTTTAATTGAAATCAAGTTACGATATCAGGAAAAACTACCTTTTTGTCTTTCCTGAACATTTTATTAGCATAGATTGTTTCTATTTTTGTACTTTAAAATTAGTATAATCTTATTATGTTGAAGTTACCCGTTTATTTAGATAATAATGCAACTACCCCTTGCGACCCAAGAGTAGTTGAGGCAATGATACCATATTTTACTGAGCAGTTTGGCAATTCTGCAAGCAGAAATCACCCGTTTGGATGGGCAGCAGAAGAAGCAGTGGATTATGCAAGAGAGCAAGTTGCAAAACTGATTAATGCTGATCCTAAAGAAATAATTTTTACCAGTGGTGCTACAGAAGGAGATAATCTGGCCATAAAAGGCGTTTTTGAAATGTATGCGAGCAAGGGTAATCATATCATAACAGCTACTACTGAGCACAAAGCAGTATTAGACACTTGTAAGCATATCGAAAAACTAGGTGGTGAAGTAACTTACTTGAATGTGAAGCCTGATGGTTTGATTGATATAGCAGAACTAGAAGCAGCCATTAAGCCAACCACTATTCTTATTGCAATTATGTATGCCAACAATGAGGTGGGGGTAATTCAGCCAATACATGAGATAAGTGCCCTTGCAAAAAAGAATGGCATCTTGTTTTTTAGTGACGCTGTACAGGCAGTAGGCAAAATACCAGTTGATGTTCAGAAGGATGGTATTGACCTGATGGCTTTTACTGCTCATAAAATGTACGGTCCTAAAGGAGTTGGTGCATTGTATGTAAGAAGAAAAAATCCAAGAGTAAAAGTTACATCCCAAATGGACGGCGGTGGACATGAAAGAGGTATGAGAAGTGGTACATTAAATGTTCCGGGTATTGTTGGATTTGGAAAAGCTTGTGAATTGGCTCGTTTAGAAATGGACCAGGATGCAAAGCGATTAAGTGTTTTAAGAGACAAGTTAGAATCTGAACTACTAAAAATAGAAGAGGCTTATGTAAACGGAAATCGTGAACATCGTCTTCCGCATGTAACCAATATTTCTTTCAAACACGTAGAAGGAGAAGGATTATTGATGGGTTTCAATAAAAACATTGCATTGAGTTCAGGATCTGCTTGCACTTCAGCTTCATTAGAACCTAGCTATGTACTAAAGGCACTTGGACTTGGTGATGATTTGGCACACAGTTCTCTTCGTTTTGGCTTAGGCAGATTTACCGCAGAAGATCAAATTGATTATACCATAGAACACGTAAGAAATACAGTATTGAAGCTTAGGGAAATGAGTCCATTGTGGGAGATGTATAAAGAAGGTATTGATTTGAATTCAATTGAATGGGCTCACCACTAGGGGCTAAATAATTAAGCAATTCGAAAATTTGAAAATGAGTTTTCAGGCTGCTAAAAAGAATGTATCATTTTCAAATTAATTCATTTCAAAATCTTAAATTCATAATTATGGCATATTCAGAAAAAGTAATCGATCACTACCAAAATCCTAAGAATGTAGGTACATTGGATAAATCTAGCAAAAACGTAGGTACAGGTCTTGTAGGAGCTCCGGAATGTGGAGACGTAATGAGACTACAGATAGAAGTAGATGATGCTACAGGAATGATCAAAGATGCGAAGTTTAAGACCTTTGGTTGCGGTTCTGCCATTGCCTCTTCCTCACTAGCAACGGAATGGTTGAAAGGAAAAACGGTTGACCAGGCTTTGGCTATTGACAATATGGATATTGTTGAAGAATTAAATTTACCTCCGGTAAAAATTCACTGTTCTGTATTGGCTGAAGATGCAATCAAAGCAGCTATTAACGACTACCGTACAAAAAACGGGATGGAAGCCATTAAGTTTGAAGAAAGCGTAGTGCACTAGTAGTTGTAAGTTTACAAAAAGTATTAAATACTTTGATTAATATAATTTTTTGAAAGAATGATTTATGTGAGTGATAAAGCGAAAGAAAAGGTAGGAAAGCTAATGGAAGACGCAGAAATAAAAGATGAAAGCTTTTTTCTTCGTGTTTCTGTAGTTGGAGGAGGTTGTTCAGGATTGAGTTACAAACTTGATTTTGACAACGAAAAAAAACCAATGGATCAAGAGTTTGAAGACAATGGAATAAAAGTGGTGACCGATCTTAAGAGTTTCCTTTATCTGGTGAATACTACACTCGACTTTTCTGACGGGCTAAACGGGAAAGGATTTTACTTTAGCAATCCTAACGCAAGCAGGAGTTGCGGTTGTGGTGAAAGTTTTGCTGTATAAATATGGCTAGTAGCTAGTTAGCCTCTTTATTATTAGCCGGTATTCATGTACCGTCTTCTTTTATTTTAGAAATTTAAAGTTAATACCCACAATACAGGCCAATAATGAATAATGTAATCGCATAATGCATTCAACCGAAATTTTGAAAAATCTGTGGTGGAACAATTTTTGAATTAATCTACACAATTAAACACACTATAACTGTAACAAATAAAATAATGATTACAACATGAGAAGGTATGTTAAGGTGCATAAGAAAAATCTCTTTTTAATTTCATTTATATTAATCTTAATAGTAGTTAGTTCTTACACAGGCGGTATGGTTGCTAAAACATTAGCAGTCATTGCAGGTATAGCAATGATTTATGCAGGTATTTCACTGACGATTTGGATTTTTAGAACCCCTTCAAGAAATGATAAAGATGCAGTCGTATAATCATTGTTATTCCTTCCAACCATCAATTTTATAATCTAGAAAGTACAATCATCTCACAAAAAAAGAATACAAGTAACCTTGTAATAAATATCCCCACCTTTTTCTATAAAATTAAAATGAACTTAATTGCTTGTGTAGAAAAAGTCGTGTAACCAATGATTAGCATTTTGTCGTTATATCTACGCAGCTTATTTGAATATGCATTATACCTCAATCCGGGTAAAAAGTAAACACAACCTAACTTAGCAATCCAGTCTATTTACAATTTAATAAATCAAATATCCTCATACAATTAAGATTTAGTTTTTATCTTTCAATTTGTACTCTGTTTAACTACACTCCTGACCAATTAAACATGCCAAAATATGAAAATAAAAAAATTACTTGTAGCCAATAGAGGAGAAATAGCTATCCGTGTATTGCGTGCCGCTACAGAATTGATGATCAAAACTGTAGCTATTTATACATACGAAGACCGCTATTCCCTTCATAGATACAAAGCTGATGAGGCATACCAAATAGGCAAAAACGATGACCCATTAAAGCCCTACCTAAACATAGAAGAGATCATTGATGTAGCTAAACGGGAGCATGTAAATGCAATACATCCCGGTTATGGATTCTTATCTGAAAACGCAACTTTTGCGAGAAGATGCAAAGAGGAAGGAATTATTTTTATAGGTCCATTTGCAGAAGTGATGGAGCAACTAGGAGATAAACTTGCAGCTAAAAGAGTAGCTCGTCTTGCAAAAATTCCTTTAATAGAAGACGCCGAAGTAAGCAGCTCAGCAATTCCACACGCGAAGGAGCAAGCCACTCGTATTGGTTATCCCATTATCATAAAAGCAGCTGCAGGCGGTGGAGGAAGAGGCATGCGGGTGGTAAGAAACGAAGATGATTTACAAAAGTCATTGACAGAAGCAGGCAATGAAGCAAGAGTAGCATTTGGAAACGATACTGTTTTTCTCGAAAAATTTATTGAAGCTCCAAAGCACATTGAAGTGCAAATCATGGGCGATAATCATGGCAACATCGTGCACCTTTTTGAAAGAGATTGCTCTGTACAAAGAAGGTTTCAAAAAGTAGTGGAAGTAGCACCTGCAACTGCTCTTAAAGATATAACCCGTCAAAAGCTGTATGAATATGGCATCGCTATTTGCAAACAAGTCAATTACAACAATGTTGGTACAGTTGAATTTTTAGTGGACAAAGAAGAAAACATTTTTTTCATAGAAGTAAATCCAAGGATTCAGGTAGAGCATACTGTAACTGAAGAAATCACCGGGGTTGATATTGTTAAGAATCAAATATTGATAGCGCAAGGTTATAAATTATCCGATCCTGAAATCAATATTCAATCGCAGGAAGATATTAGCTACATTGGTGTCGCTATACAATGTAGGGTAACTACAGAAGATCCAAACAACAATTTCAAGCCTGATTTTGGAACGCTGATAGCTTATCGCAATGCCGGTGGTCCTGGTATTAGGTTAGACGAAGGAAGTTCATATTCCGGGGTGAGCATTTCGCCTTTCTTCGATTCTTTGCTCGTAAAAATAACAGCACGAGGCAAAAGCCTTGAAGAAACATGTGACCGCCTGTTAAGGACTTTGCGAGAGTTTAGAATACGAGGCGTAAGTACCAACATTTCCTTTTTAGAAAATGTATTGGCCAATGAAAATTTTATCAGCGGCAAAGCCACAGTTGATTTTATTGACAAACACCCTGAGTTATTTAAATTAAATGATCGTCAAGATCGTGGAACAAAAGTGTTGCGTTACCTAGCCGAAGTTATCGTTAATGGTAATCCTGATGTAGTAAAATCAGATCCTACTAAAAAATTCAGGATACCGGCTATTCCAGAATTTAATAAAAATGTACCTGCCCCAAAAGGCAGTAAAGATAGGTTGAATGAATTGGGAAGAGATGGCTTTATAAGTTGGCTAAAGGAAAACAAAAGTATTCAATATACAGATACTACCTTTCGCGATGCGCACCAATCTTTATTGGCTACACGGGTAAGAACAATGGACATGATGAAAGTAGCAGAAGCAGTTTCTAAAAATCATCCTGAAATTTTCTCATTGGAAATGTGGGGCGGTGCTACTTTTGATGTAGCACTCAGATTTTTGCATGAAGATCCTTGGCAACGGTTGTCAATGATGAGGCAATCGATACCAAACATTCTGTTCCAAATGCTTATCCGTGGATCTAATGCAGTTGGATATACTGCTTATCCCGACAATTTGGTAGAAAAATTCATTGAACAATCATGGCAAAAAGGTATTGATATCTTTCGCATATTCGATTCCCTTAACTGGCTCGAAGGCATGAAGGTGAGCATAAAAGCGGTGAGTGAAAGAACAGTTGGTCTAGCAGAAGCGTGCATTTGTTATTCAGGAGATTTCTTAGACAATCAAAAAAACAAAAAATTCAACCTTCAATATTATGTCGATCTGGCTAAGCAATTAGAAGATTCCGGTGCGCATATATTGGGCATCAAAGACATGGCCGGACTGCTAAAACCTTTGCAGGCCAAAATACTTGTAGAAGAATTGAAGAAGTCAATCTCTATCCCTATTCACCTGCATACACACGACACTTCGTCAATACAGGCTGCTACGTATCTAAAAGCAATTGAAGCAGGTGTAGATGTTGTAGATGTAGCACTTGCATCCATGTCAGGGCTAACATCGCAACCAAACTTTAACTCTGTAGTTGCTATGATGAAAGGTCATGAAAGAGAACAGCCAATTGATCTTCGTCAACTGAATAATTTATCCAATTATTGGGAAGATGTACGGGAGTATTATTATCCATTTGAAAGTGAATTAAAGGCTGGAACTGCAGAAGTATTTGACAATGAAATTCCGGGTGGTCAATATTCCAATTTACGCCCACAGGCACGTAGTCTTGGTCTAGAGGAAAAGTTTCATGAGATCAAGCACAATTATGGAGTGGTCAATAAAATGTTTGGCGATATTATAAAAGTCACCCCTTCATCGAAAGTGGTTGGAGATATGGCCTTGTTTATGACGGCCAATGGTTATACAGAAAAAGATATTCTCGAGAAAGGTGATACCATTTCATTTCCTGATTCTGTTATTGGTTTATTTAAAGGAGATCTGGGGCAAACACCCGGCGGATGGCCAGAAGATTTATCAAAAGTTATATTAAAAACTGCAACGGCTTATAACGATAGACCAAATGCACACATGCAGCCGATTGACTTCGACGATGCATGGATTATGTTTAAGGAGAAGTTTGGAGAAGGTTATTACTTTACTGATTTGTTGTCTTATCTTTTCTACCCAAAAGTATTTGCAGAATACCATGCATACAAGCAGCAGTTTGGCGATTTGTTTTATGTGCCTTCGCCTGCTTTTTTCTATGGTCTAAAAACCAATGAAGAAACAATCGTAGAATTAGCACCTGGCAAAAGTATACTCGTAAGAATGATGTATATTAGTACAACAGATGAAGATGGTAATAAAAATGTATTCTTCAAGCTGAATGGACAGACAAGGTCAATTGTTGTAAAAGACAAAAGCTATAAGGGCACGAAGAAAGTAAATAAAAAAGTATCGAGCCCAAATGAAATCGGCGCACCATTACAAGGAAAGTTATCGAGCATACTAATAAAGGTCGGAGATGGTGTAGAAAAAAATACACCGTTATTTACTATCGAAGCAATGAAGATGGAGTCAACAATTGTGGCTACTAAACCAGGTAAAGTACTAACGATTGCATTGACTGAAGGAGGTTTTGTAGAACAAGATGATGTGGTGGTGGAAGTGGGATGATAAGCAGTTGAGCATTCTTCTTATAAAATTTTACTAACTCGTTTCCATATTATTATGAATACTTTTATAAATACCAGTGTTGCCGCAAACTCTTTGTCAGTTGTAACTTCAAGCAATATGTATGAGTATGGAAATGCAAGTTGCAGGATCTACACTTGTACGTCTACAAATGCTACGATAACAGAACTATATAAAATAGCTCGTTTAATTACAACTATTTCTGTTTAAATGACAACAGAGCCTTTGACAAGAAATATTGTTTATTAGGTTTCCTCGACTTACATTTTATTTACCAATAAATTGGCCGTCACGCCAATCATTGTTTGAAGCAAGGATGTATTTTGTTCAAGTTGGATTACAGCAGCTTGTTTACGTGCTACTTCTGCTTGCCGATCTCTTTGCTTTTGCAATATTGCCAATTCCAATTGTGATTGAGCAAGTCTAGCAAGGGCATAATCTAAAATTGATTTGCTGTAGGCCACCTGCTCACTACTATTTTCCATGGTGTTGTAGTAATTGTTTCTTTGTTTTATGTAGAGCGAACTGTATTTATTTTTGGCAATAGCAGGACACTCGCCCATTACATCACCATGACGAAGGTGTGCTTTGGCTGCATGAGCGGAAACTCTTATTGTAGCATTGGGCTCACCATCTTTGCTAAACTTGTGACATACCGTAACCATCTCCTGGTTTTTAATCTTTGTCCTGTTTTTAAAAGAATTACTATCCCAAATATATCCATTCCACAAATAAACATTCGATTTGCTTTCAAGTTCAATATCATCTTTTCTATTCATATTCTCCTTGTATCTATCATTGTGCTTTTCGTCGTGCTTATCGTCGTGCTTATAGTCATCTTTTTCTTCTTCTCTTCTATTTTTATCATTCTTATCCTTGTCCTTACCATTATTGCGGTGTTCTTTCTTATCATGTTTTTTATCATAAGGTTGGGCTTTGACCATATGATTTGAAAAAATGACCATACATAAAAGAAGGACCAAATTTTTAAATTGCGTTTTCATAATAGTGTTTACTTTTTAGTGTTAAATGAGGCGTCGAGGTTGTCGATAGATTCCTCAACCAATTTAGTCTGATTCTGAAGTTTTTCTGTGCTGTCCTTTACCGCAGTAGCGGTAGAATCCATTGTATTTATTACAATTTGCTCTTCTGTATTGGTATTATCGCCGTTGCAAGCTGACATTGCAACAGCAACTATCAGAAAAAGTGGGATAAGCCTTTTAAAGTAATATTTCATTTTGTTGAGTTTGATATAAAAGTAATCATTCAAAAATCAAACCACCCCTTTTTGTTATACTATGAATTTAACAGGTACTACTAAGTTATTCTTAAACAGTGGACAAACTAGACTAGTAATAATTTATTCCAAAAAAAATTTTGAAACATATTTCTCAAAAATATTGAGGAATTCAATTTTTGATTATTTTCTTTACTTTCTGTATTTTTTTGATACTATTCATTTGTAATTTCAGTATATTTCATTTTAGCCGCATACTACCAACTACCTGAAATTAAATTCCAAGGTTAGATCGTCGATTTTTTCAATTTATAGCCCATTTATAAACCCAAATACTTCACACACTATCCGCTATTTGAACAGAAAGTATGCAAAGTAAAATTGGGGAAAAAATTGTATTAAAATTCTTATCTGTGCCAACCACCATTTCTCCAATAGTAGCCACGATGGTTTTGTCTCCAATAACCTGACGAATATGTTCTATTACTTCGCGCAGGGGTCCAATAGCCTTGCCTGTACGAATAAGTTCTGTTTTTCGCTCGCCAATCGCCATCTCGCCAGACATAGTTTGAACCTGGAGAAGCAGGCCTTACTTCAACTACTGCTGTGGGCTGGGAAGGTACCGTTGTTTTACAACTTACCACCATTACACTCAGTAATGCAATGACCAAACATCCAATCAAGTTAATTTTCATAATACTGCTAATTCAAATATCATGCCCGCTAGTACCCAATGACACATCGAAAACTGTATAAGGTAAGTTTAGGGGTCTTATTTACCACACAAATGCGCTTCTATAAATTTGGTGAGTATTTCTTTTAAAAAAGATTTTACAACTGCATCTTATAAAAATAATATCAGATTGCAAAAATAGCATTGCTTTTCTCAGACCAAAGTTTTGTACTTATAATCTGCTCTTTGTTTTTTGCAAAAAATCTGAGGCAATAGTTGGATCATTAAAATAGCTAAAAAGAAAGTGTTTACAAAGTACGAGATGGCATTTTGCTAATCCTTCTTCCTAAAAAAGAGATTGATAATAAGGATAAAAAAACATCACATTTCTATCATTAGTATTAGAGAACTTTTGGACATTACTCTTTTAAAATGACTACCGGCGGAGGATCAATAATAACCGAAAAGTCTTCAACCTGCCCTACCCCTTCTGTAATAGTACCATTCAGCAAACAACTGGTAGGACCAGGCAATGCAGGATTATCGGCAACAATACGCATTCGTAATGGCAAACCGACCACCACACCTGTAAGCGGTATGATAATGTTCTTTGTCACCTTACCGGAGTAGCTGGATAACAAAGTCTCATTGACATCTAAAAAGTCTCCATCATTATTGTAATCAATAAATGCTTTTATCCTATGCGGGTTCTTATAGCTTCCTGTAATGACAAGTGAGTAAGAAAGCCCTTGAGTTAGGTTTGTAGATTGGTTGCAGGTCCTGTCAACATAAACACTGCCATCTGCCATACTGCTGTTTGAATAAACTTTTAATGTATTCAATTCAACTTTTTCTATTCCATAATAAGGAGACAAACCATAAGTAGCAGTTGGTATGCAGGCACTTGCCGGCGATAAGTTATTTGCTACTGTTAAGGCTTTAGAAGTAATGAGGCCATTGCGGTAACTTAGGAGAGCTGTTCTTACCCTGGTCTTTTGCCCTGTTGTAAACATCCATTGGCAGTCAGAATAGCTCATATAATTGTTTAAGACTGAGTATAGCTTTACGACATCTGCAATAAGAAATGGCAAATTGCCATTACAACTGTTGTTAGCAGTACTGCATGCTACATTCAAATGTACCTCTGTATCACAAACTTTATCCCCTTGGTTATTACAATCTGTATTGGCTGCACATCCCGTTTCGTTTGCATCATCATAAAAAGTATGGTACAGCCCAAAAAAATGTCCCATCTCATGTACAATGGTTTTATTGGTACCATCTACTACACTAGCTTGCAAAACAAGACCATCTGTAAGTGCCGAATTGTATTCAGGAAAATAGGCATAGCCGCCGGGATAGGTTGAGTTGCCATTGATTTTATTAACAATCCAGATATTGATATAATCAGTATTGGACCATCGGCTAAGATTTTTTACAATCTTTTCATCTGCACTGCCAGCTACATTATAATTAGTGATTCCACCGGTTGCATAATCGGGAATGGAACTTCCGTTTACTCTTACTATTCCACTTGTTGCAATACACCCCGGAGCTCTTACTGCCAACTTAAATTGAATTTTCATATCTACGCCACCAAACGAACCAGTTTTTCTTCTAAAAGCACTATTCAAGTTTGCAATCATAGCGTTTATCTTAGCTGTCGCCGGATTATCTATAGCACCAACTGCTGTTCCTGTATGAATGACGTGAACAACAACAGGCAAAGTATAAAGTGTAGAACTATTTACCGATGAGGCACTAAGATTATCCTCCGATAAGTTGTTCCCATTTATTGAAAACAGAATGTGCTGCTCGTTTATGCGCCAATCACATGTTGCTTGATTGCTTTGCGCACTTAAGGAGAAAACAAAGAAAATAATACAGACAAAAAATGTTAGGATCTGTTTCATACACCATTTAATTGTTAGTTAAAGGTAATCCAATTTTTCAATCACGAAGGCAGTTTAGCAGTCAAAACAAAAATGCAGATACCCAAAAAAATTAAAATAAAAAAGGCCCTTGCAATTACAAAAGCCTTCAATACCTAATCAAACTGTTGTTCTGTTAACCTTATCTTCCATCACCATCTAACAAATTGCCAAGCCCGCCTAAGATGCTTCCCTCCTCTTTTCTGGAACCTGTGCTGAAAGACAATATTCTGCTGGCAAGCCGACTAACAGGCAGGGTTTGAATCCAAACTTTACCCGGACCACGAAGCGTTGCAAAAAACAATCCTTCTCCTCCAAAAATGGTGTTGCGGATACCGCCCACAAACTGTATGTCGTAGTCAACCGTTTGTGTTAGGGCAACCAAACAACCTGTGTCAATTTTAATCATTTCACCCGGTGCCAATTCTCTTGAAAAAACGTGACCTCCTGCATGTACAAATGCCATTCCATCTCCTTCCAGTTTTTGCATAATAAAGCCTTCGCCTCCAAAAATGCCTGTACCTAGTTTTCTTTGAAAGTCGATACCAACACTCACCCCTTTGGCGGCACACAAAAATGCATCCTTCTGAGCAATTACTTTTCCCCCGAGCAATTGCAAATCCAACGGAATGATTTTTCCCGGATAAGGTGATGCAAAACTCACTTGTTTTTTTCCATTCCCAACATTGGTATAGGCAGTCATAAATAGACTCTCTCCTACTAATAATCTTTTACCGGCTCCCAACAATTTACCAAATATGCCTCCACCCTGGCTTTGCTGACTTCCATCACCAAATATGGTTTGCATGGTAATACCATCATCCATCATCATAAAGCTGCCACTTTCAGCAATAGCTGTTTCATTGGGATCTAATTCTATTTCTACGTACTGCATTTCTTCTCCAATAATTCGGTAGTCTATTTCGTGGTTTGTTCTCATTTTTTAAAAATTTTAGTAAAGGTATTTATCTCCGATGAATTTTGAAAACATACGTTGGAAGACTTTGCCAATCACGAAATGCATTATTCTCTTACCTCACAACAAGAAGTGTTCCTTTTTGAAATCTCTTATTTCCCCGATTGATTGTATAAGATGCATACCAAACAAATGTAAAATTTCCGGTTTCAATTCCTTTGTATCGGGCATCCCATTTTTGAAAAGGATTAGAAGTAGAAAATACTACCTGCCCATATCGGTTATAAATGGACAAATGGTAATCTTTAACTCCTGCAAGATTACCCAATGCGCCAAAAGTTCGGTTGGTTGGATTGCCACCGGGGGAGATGGCAGAAGGAAAAAAGATATCATCACAATAGGCTGATCTTCCAATTGATATTGTATCATAATTTGAACAGCCGAATGCATTGTTTACCGCCACTGTATAAATACCCGGCTCTGTAACTGTAAAGGTGGGAGAAACGGAAAGATCTTGCCAAGTATAACTATTATGAAGACCTGCATTAAGGATTATGCTAGTTCCCGGGCAAAGCGAGGTGTCTTTTCCCAATAAAGGTTTTATGGGAACTCCTGCAACAGTTAATATTAAGGAAGCAATTGAATCGCAGCCTTGGTAACTAGCTAGTTTTACAGTATAGCTGCCCGCTGCATTACAAACTTGCCCGTTCCACAAATAAGGCAACTGATTTCTGCAAACAGTTTGGCTGGTCGTACTGTTCAAAGTATTACTTACTGTAAGGTTTAGCGTTGCCACAGAATCGCATCCGACTGTATTTATCAATCTCTTTGTAAATGTACCGGCGGCATTATAAGCAGTTCCATTCCAGGTGTAGGGAAATTGATCGCTGCAGATTGATTGGTTGGTGATGCTGAATGAATTTTGTTTAACAGTAAGCACCAATGTTGCAATGGAATCGCATCCTGCTGCATTTATCAATGTCTTTGTGAATGTACCGGCGGCATTATAAGCAGTTCCATTCCAGGTGTAGGGAAATTGATTGTTGCAGATTGATTGGTTGGTGATGCTGGATGAATTTTGTTTTACAGTAAGGACTAATGTTGCAATGGAGTCGCATCCGACTGCATTTACCAATGTCTTAGTGAATGTACCGGCGGCATTATAAGCCGTTCCATTCCAGGTGTAGGGCAATTGGTTGCTGCAAACAGATTGTGTGGTAGTACTAAATGTAGTAATGCCGTTGCAACACAATCCGATAGTGACACGCCTACATACCTGCGACACAGGTGAGCCGGGTTCTTGCAATGATACACAAACATTGTAAATACCCGGTGCAGAAAAAGTATGTACAGGGAAAGGCGATGGGCTTAAACCAGTTATGGTTATGGTATCGTTGGTGCCGCTTGCCGGATCATTAAAATTCCAGAAAAAATAGGGGGAACTACTGATGCCCTCTGCCTGAAATGCTATAGCAGCAGAAGCATTGCAAGTATCACCTGAAATTTTAATGCCGGTTATGGTTGTTATTGGGCAATTAGCAACATTGATAGTTTGTACAAGGGTATCATAGACACAGCCATACCCTACAATCAGTCGCACGGTATAACTTCCGTTGGCTGAAAAAGTATGTTGTGGATTGCGGATGGAAGAAAAATTTTGAGCCCCTGAAATGGTATCTCCAAAATTCCAACTAAAGGATGTAATAGGTAAAGGCCAAGGACCATTTATAAAAGATAAAGCTTGGGTATTGACACCACACCCACGCCACGAAAGCGATGCCGTTTCTGGTACCGGAATATCAATATCAACCAGATTAGGCAAACCTAATATAGCAGTACCAAATCCTGCCATTGCAAAACCATCTACCTGATAGTTACATGCCGCCCCTGCGGCGTTTGGGTTTCTAACCACGTCTAAAGTAGATTCTCCTTTGGCTACATAAATGCGACCATCAGGCCCCAATTGAAGCCCGCCATAACTGGTAGCAAAGCCCTGGTTTAAAACAAGTGTTCTGGTAGCCAACATGGTGGCAGGAACACCCGAAGAAAGGTTATACTGAAAAATGTACTCAAAGTTTTGAGTCTCCTCCGACAGATAGAGTTTAGAACCATCGGGCGAAAATTCGCAGCCGTACAAACTTTGCAAACCATTGAACATGGGAAACGAATTATCTGAAAAAATAAGCGAACCAACCTGACCGGTAGCATTGTCAAAATTGAATAGCTCAAATCTTTGTATGCCTTTGCCTATGGCAACAGCCAATTTTTTATAATCTCTCGATATTTTCATTTGTCCTATAGCTTCATATCCAGGGTTTGGTCCACCACTATTTGCATGAACAGCACCAACATTGCTAATAACAGGAATAGGGTTAAGCCCGGTATCTGTAAGGTGATAACTGTAAAATGCATTCGAATTCCATAAATGGCTAACTATCCAATAATCTTTTCCGGTACAGCCCTTAACTGCTACCAACTTTTCTGTAGTAGGCCCGGTTAAAAACACATCGGTAGAAACAGCCGCACCAAGGCCGCCATTGAGCGACAAATCAATAATAGTATAATTTAATCCACCGCCAAGACCGCCACCAATCCAAAGACCCGCAAAACCATGTACAGTAAATACATACACCAAAGAAGAACTGCCGGGTTTGGGCACTATCACTGTTTGGGTAGCTGTTGTTGCTCCGGCTAAAGCTCCACTCCCCTGAATATTGTTTCCATTTCTATCTATTATTTCCACACTATTGGTAAATAGCTTGAGCTGTCCAGTAACAGGGTCGCAATAGGTTGCTGCTGCTTCAGGTGCATACAAAGGGGAACCAACCGGAGTAAATGCAGGAGTAGGAGGTGATGTAGAAAAATTAATGCCTCCATAGTCTCCAAACCACCATATTCGGTTTTGCAATTGAGCATTGCTGCATTGCAGAGTGAGCATGCAAATTGATATGAGAAATAGTCTTTTGGTATATTTTTTAATTGCAGCCAACATTTTCTTATATTTATTTAACAAGAAGTTTCATTTTTTGTTTTGTGTATTTTGAATTCTTAGATAAAGCTACTGCAAGAAATTTTTACAATTCACAACTTTCTATAAAGCAAATGAACAACTGTTTATTTCACTTTTGAATAGATTTTTTATACGAAAAATTAATTCGCTCAATCAAGTCCAACGCCATTACAAAAAGCATGAGTTTAGTGTTGTTTTTTTTCTGTTGGTTTCACTATCAGGTAGTAGTAAGCAATGATGGCTAAGCCAAGTGAAAAGGGTATGATGGTATAGAATCTGAGGTTTTCATCTTTTGAATAAAATTCGGTAAGCATCCAAAACCCATTGGCAACAATCCAACAAACGACTGCCAAATTATGGAGCAATTCACTTTTTATTTTTCTCGTTTGCCAACTAATAATAATGGCAGCCGTAATCGTGGGAATAATCATGATGATACCCAAAGGCTTCCATAACATGGCCCAACTAAGATCTTTTATCAACCAGAAAACAATGTGCAGGTTTTCCATTTTTCTATACCGAGCCGGTATAGAATATGCGCCTTCGTTTTGCTTCACCATCCTTATGAATTTATGTTCAAATGTAGTGTGGAAAGGTTACTTCATAGCCCTCAAGAGCAATTTTTCAAACCTCCTAACATCCGCATCGGGATAAATGCTTGTTCCATCAATCAAATAAGTAGCAAGCTGCTGAGCAAAAAATGGTGCCAATGAACAGCCTTTGGTACCCATCCCATTTAATATTCCAACTCGTGGGTGATTGGGGTGTATACCAACAAAAGGGCGCCGTTCCATATTAGCAGGGCGGTCTGCTGCTATGTGATCTACAATGGTATAAGGGAGCTTTGCAAACTGGCGCAGCAAAGCTTCTACTTTTTGCCTGAAAACAGCAGTAGGTTGTACATCGTCAAATTTCCATTCGTAGCTGGAACCTATCCAAAAAAGATTGTCCTTCCACGGCACTATTGAAAAACCGTGCTTGTAAATTCTATTATTGGGTAGTCTGTCGATAGCTGCAATAATGGCTTCACCTTTCATGTGGCTGTAAGGCAGATTTTTGAAGTACGGATTGTCAAAACCTGCAACGCCTTCACAGCAAATAATCTTTTCAGCAATAAAATCCTTGTACTGAACATGGTTATCATGAACGGTACAATTTGCCCAATCAAATTGCTCTTCTAACAATGCTTCTTTCTCCTTTAATTTCACTCGCCAACCATTGAGCATAGTGTGTAAATCAATCAATAAACAAGGTGAAATTTCCCCTGCACCATAATGATAATTGAAGAATTGTTTGTAAGGTTCGTCATTGAAGGAATGTAAATATTCGCTCTCTTCCGGTAGTCGTTTTTCGAAAGCCTCTTTCATTTGCAAAGTAGGATGAAAATCCAATACTGTTGTCTGCTGAACAAGAGAAGTACCAAGCTGATTACCTAATTCACTGTAAGCATCTATAGCAAAAGGAAGGAGTTCTTCAATACGCCATGTTCTTACTATTCTTCTGCCGGTTACCGGATTAATGATTCCGCTTGCTACTTTGGATGCGGAGTGTGATTGAGGTTGATCTATAACGATTACGTTCTTTCCTGCTTTTATGAGGTAGTAACTTAACCATGTGCCGCAGAGGCCTTGTCCGATGATGAGGTATGGGAGGGAAGTGGGATTCATAAAAGTCATTGTAAGTCATGAAGATGAATAGTCATTAAAGAAGTCATGAAGGTCAGAAAGGGAGTCATAAAGGCCATGAAAGTCATTTTGGTCATTGGAATCATAAGGGTCAAATTGGTCATGAAGGTCACATAGGGAGTCATGAAAGTCATTGGAGTCATGAAAGTCATTAGAGCCATGAAGATCATTGGGGTCATTTTGTTGTGCCGATGCTTTTGATGTACTGATTGAGGATGTAGAGAAATCTTTCCATTTTTACAATTAAGGCAGTGTATGTTTCTTCAGTTATTAATTTTCTGTTGTAGGCTTTTGTGAGTGCTGTTTTAGTTTCGAAAGCTGAACCACGGGCATAGAAGCAAAAGTTTTTATTTTCTTTGTA
>JANPHE010000128.1:0-16750 GCA_031424295.1 Segetibacter sp.
AATTGATGAAAAAAGTTTCGACAGGATTGCCAAATATATTGACGATGCAAAGGCCTCTCCGGATGCTTCAATTTTAGTGGGCGGTACGTACAACAAAACTGATGGCTACTTTATTCAGCCAACAATTATTGAAGCGAAAGATCCGAAGTACGTGACGATGTGCGAAGAGATTTTTGGCCCGGTGCTAACCATTCATGTGTACAACGCGGACCACTTTGGCGAGACCCTACACTTGGTTGATGAAACATCGCCGTATGCGCTTACCGGCGCGGTGATTTCGCGTGACCGCTTTGCAGTTGAATTGGCTACGGAACGCCTGCGTAATGCAGCCGGTAATTTCTACATCAATGATAAGCCAACCGGCGCCGTTGTTGGACAACAGCCGTTTGGTGGCGCTAGGGCTAGTGGTACCAATGATAAAGCAGGAAGTATGATCAACCTTTATCGTTGGTTGAGTGCAAGAACAATTAAAGAAACATTTGTTCCTGTAACTGACTACAGGTATTCATTTTTAAATGAACAATAATATTATTGAAATAATTTTTGAAACAGGTTGCTTTTTTTAAGGCAACCTGTTTTTTTTAAAAGCCTTTGAATTTACCAGAGTATATACGTTTTCAATGGATTTTATTATTTTTTTGAATTTCATATAATCAAGGAAAGTAAGCAAATCTGATACTATCAGCCCGGCTGTATTGTTGCCTCACTATATCAAGATAATAGCTCGCATAATTGCGGATGTTTTTTTGATTGCCATTGTCAACTTCATCAATATACATATCGACGATCATTTGTTTTGTAACTAGCCTGCTAGTCACATATGTTGAATCGAAAGTGCTATCTGTTATGCTCGCCAAATAGGCAATGAGCGTTTTGTTTTGGTTGCTTATACTATCTTTTACTGTGAACCCCACCACATTTCCCATCACCTTTAGGTCATTCCGTGCTTTGGAATGATCAAAAAGCATGCTTTCTGAGTAGGCAATCATATAAGCAGAATCTACTTTTGTAAGGGCCAATGCAGCTGCTCTTATTTCTGCGCTATCATATGCCGCTGCTTTTTGAATAAAGAGACTATCTGTACCATTTAATTTTGTTTCATCTACAATAGTGTCTGCTTTTTTGCACGAGACTATTGAAAATAAAACCGTGTAGGAACCAATGGTAAACAGGAGTATCTTATTTATTAAATTCTTCATTATTTACAGAAATTAAACAGGAAAAGTAAGCTTGTTCATTCAGCCAAACTACTTATTTTTTATCGTTCATCTGCAAAAGTAATACAAGCATTAACAGAATTGTAATAAGAATAGTAGAAAGTGGAAGTCTCAAGTAACCGTGGAATAAGAATTAACTGTCAATAATTAACTCTTTTTCTTTTGGCTGGTGTTAGTTCGAAATGAACATGTTGATTTTTATATCTTTCATTTAATTGCTGAACAATACGCTTCAAAACCCGTGGCTCGGTTACGGCTGCTACATTTAATTCTCTCATACACCAAACTGTCAAAACAATACGTGCTGATGAATCTGTAGCGCTGTAAAAAGCAAATTGTTCTAATTCTTTAGGAATTACTTTTCTATTATCAAAGTAAAATTGCATCAGGCTACCTCTTTCGGAGTACATGCCGGCAGATAAAAATTTATCCCAATAACCGAATAATCCAGCAAAAGGCAGCAAAATCCAACAAATGGCTGTTATGAAATTTACCTTATTAAAAAACAATGCAGGTTGCAATTGGATTTTCTTTTTAATAAAAAATAGGTTTAGAAAAATGACCATCTGAACATTTCAGGGCCATACAACACTGTTGTAATTAATTCCAAGCGGGCCCATAAACCATAAAATGAAAATGTGCATAGAAATGGTCAGCAAAGCTCCAAACTTCATCGTCTTTTTAAAAAGCAAGCAAACGCCACCTGAAATTTCGATTATTGGTAATGCATATCCAGCCAGTCTTACGTACTGATTGAGTATGATATGGTTTGGAACATGCGCAAATCTTTTTAAAATGTGAAATGACCAAGTGAAATCAATAAAGCCTGAATTGACCTTTTGTATGCCACTGTAGATATAGGTTGCAGCAGTGATTAATACGATTGCCTGGAAAGCTTTCTTCTTGTCTTTATAATTACCGGCTATCACAAACAATGTAAAAATGTACTGGTAATTCCAGGGCTGAATTCTGGATTGATCTCCTGTGGTAATTATGATTTCGCCTGCAATTAAAACCCACATAATGTACCGGTTAGATGGGTTGAAAATAAGCCAGCCACAAAGGGGAAAGAACAGAAAAAATAATCCGGTATGCACAATGGAAGGCAAATCTAGCAAAGGAACCAAAGGATAAAGTCTATCAGTCATCCAGAGCTTGTAGCTCATTATTTTCATTACTATCCAGAAAACTGCAATTAACCGAACAACCAATCTGGATATTTTCTCTACTTCTTCTTGAACCATAAATAAATTAAGGGAAGTTAAAAGTAGAAAATTTTATGTTGGGTTTAATTTCTATTTTACCAATTGCGCCTGCATTTTTCTTATCCGGTCTTCCAATTGTTCAGAACTCATGTTTTCTCTAATGCTGTCAACTTTTATAGGGAAGCAAAAAGGGGTTAATTGTTTAGGGTGAGTAATGATGATTTTTGATTGTTGGATTCGCTCAAGCATTTGGCGCAGTCGGGATTCTTCCATTTGTTGCTCCATCACTTCATTGTATGCTTGCCTGATCAACAAATTATTGGAGTCGTATTCACCAAAAACATTGAACAGCAGAGACGCAGATGATTGCAAATGCCTGGCTTTTTTGTGCTCACCAGGATAGCCTTGAAATATCAAGCCCCCAATAACTGCTATGTCCCGAAACTTCCTCCTTGCCATTTCTGTGGCGTTGATGCTGCGTTGGATATGCTCAAATAGATGGTCGGTCGAAAAAAGTTCATAAACATTGCTATCATCCACTGGGATGGGTTGGTCGCTTAGCAATTCAAAGCCATAATCATTCATGGCTATGGAAAAAGTAATGGGCGTAATGCGGCTGATTCTAAATGCAAGAATAGCCGCCATTGCTTCATGAACCAATCGGCCTTCAAATGGGAAAACAAACAGATGGTAACCATCCTTGGTTTCAATTTGCTCTATCAGTAATTCATTTTCCCTGGGTACATGAGAAAGCGATTGCTGCAATTGAAACAATGGAATGAGGGCTTTTAATTCAATGTCAACCGGATTATTTGCTTCATTAAACTTTCGCCTCAGCATCATGCCAAGATTGGATGACAGTGGCATTCGGCCACCCTGCCAGCTTGGAACAATCGATTTTTTTGCATTCGATTTTCTTACCAACACCGTCAGGTCTTTAATCATTACCAATTCAAGTTGTCTTCCTGCCAATGTAAAAACATCTCCAGGGGTAAGGCGACTGATAAAGTATTCTTCTATAACGCCGATGTAGCCACCTGTCATCATTTTTACCTTCAGCATTGGATCGCTTACAATGGTTCCAATGTGCATTCTATGACGCATTGCCATCCGCCTGTTTGCCATTTTATATTTTCCCTGTTCATCAATCTCTACTTTTTTAAATTCATCATATTGTTGCAAAGCTGCGCCTCCTGTAACTATGCTTTGGAGCAGTTGATGGTATTCTTCCTTGGTAATGGCTGAAAAACAATAGGTATTGCTGATTTCTTCAAAAACCTCATCAGGAAAAAATCCTTCGCCAATTGATAATGTACACAGGTATTGAATCAATACATCAAAGCAAAGAAGCCGGGGTTCGCGACTTTCGATGATGTTGGTTTTCATTGCTTGTTTAAGGGCAGCAGCTTCTACCAATTCCAACGAATGGGTGGGTAAAAAATAAATTCTGCTGACTTTGCCCGGCTGGTGACCACTGCGTCCTGCACGTTGTACAAAGCGGGCAACCCCTTTGGGAGAGCCTACTTGTATTACCGTCTCTACCGGCCTAAAATCAACTCCTAAATCAAGGCTTGCTGTACAAACAACGGCCTTTAATTTAGTAGTATGCAACGCTTCTTCTACCCATAAGCGCAATGATTGTTCTATGCTGCCGTGGTGCAAAGCAATAGCGCCTGCCAAATCAGGGGCAAGTGTCAAAAGTGTTTGGTACCACCTTTCGCTCATACCACGCGTATTGATAAATACCAGGGTCGTGGTATTGTTTCTAATGATTTCTACTACATGTTCCGCAAGGTTTAGCCCCAAATGACCTGACCAGGGAAACTTTTCAATTTCATCCGGAATAATTGAAAAGATCTCAATGTCTTTTTTCAGCTTGGTCGTTATGATGGAAGGCTTATACTTAGACCCATTTTGCCTGATAATAGGAGAGAGCAATACATCCTTTGCTTCTTCAAGATTGCCAATTGTTGCACTGATGCCCCATATTGAAAATCGGGTCTTTTCTTTGTAATGGAGCTTCGCATTAAGGTGTTTCGAAGGTTTGATTTTGCTTTTTAGGCCAACAATTCTACTGATAGCTAGTTCAACCTGTACGCCTCTCTTACTTCCCAGCAATTCATGCCATTCATCTATTGCAATTACTTTTATATCCCGAAAAGTTTCTGAATAGCCATTTTGGGCCAAAAGCAAATGCAAACTTTCCGGGGTAATGATCATTGCCTCAGGCATATTTCTTTTTTGCCTTTGGCGTTCATTGGTATCCGTATCACCGTTTCGGATGCCAATTTGCCAATTCATGCCCAATTCTTCTATTACTTCTTCCATAGCCCGGGCAATGTCTTTGCCCAATGCCCTTAGAGGGGTGACCCAGAGAAGCTGTAAGCCATTCTTTTTGAGCGTCTTATAATCATTTGGGTGGTCGTTGATGAAGTTGATCAGGACACCCAGAAAAACTGAAAATGTCTTTCCGAAACCTGTAGGGGCATTTACCAAACCGCTTTTTCCTTTGGATATTTGTTCCCATGTCTCTTCCTGAAACCGAAAAGGCTTCCTGTTTTTTGATTCGAACCAGTCATTTATAATGCCATATCCAGGTGTATGCTGTAATGTCACAACTCAAATGTAGCAACAGGAACCAAGGATATAATAAGTATCCTTATAATTGTGTAAAATATCCGGCGTTTATATTCGTTATGAAGATTATTAATTTGTTAGACATTACCCTTATCGTTTGAAGTGTATCCTTTCCATATTGCTTTCTTTGTTGCTGCAAGGTGTTCTGTTTGCCCAGGATATTGCCAATTCAAAAACGATGGCAGCGCCAGTATCCGGCGAATTGTATCCGAACATGTCCATTAAATCAATCATGACTCCTACAGGTTGGGGATCTGTTGGTACCTATGTATTTGGAGGAATGGGTGGCTCTTTGCCGCAGCCTTACAAGGACTACAACGATTTGGTTGCAGGTGCTGGCATTGGGTTTGGAAATTTCTATAAGGTGGCAAGTGTGGCGGCTATCTGGAATGTAAATAATGTATCGAAATTTAATAATTTTTCGGGTAGTGTTATTGCGAGCAGGCACTTATGGAAAGGGAGCAGCCTTAGTGCAGGAGCACTCCATTTATTTGTAGAAAAAAGTAAATCAGAACCCGGGCCAAGTTATTACATTGTATTCAGCCATGCAGTACAGAAGTCTCCCTCACGAAATTTTATGGTGTCCTGGCTCAATTATTCAATTGGCGTTGGAAATGGTAGATTTTACAACAAGAGTCCTAAAGATCGTGCTGAAGGGAAGGGGCGTTTTGGCACGGCACTTTTTGGCAATATTTCTTATGAAGCTTTTAAAAACTTAAATATAAATGTAGAATGGACGGGGTTAAACCTTGCAGTTGGAACTGCATGGAGACCTTCTTATAAATGGCCGGCTATTGCAATTGGTGTGGCTGATATTACTTCATTGTCTGGAAGCCCAAGGTTTATTTTCAGCTTTGGTCATGCCTTTATGTTAACCAATAACAGGTAATGAAGAGGAGCCTAATTGTTATAATGATCTTATTGATTAGCCGCTGTTCATTTGGACAAAGTGTAATGCCCAACGCCACTGTGCCTATTCCATTGCCTGTCCCTATTCCCCCAACCTCGAAGCCCAACGTACCAAAGGTTGATAAAAAGGAATGTACCGCCGATGCAAAACTGATAGCTTTTATTTTACCCTGTTGTATAAGTTCAGATACTCCTGTAAATGTAGCGAACATCGCAACAATTGCATTTGATAATACGGGCTGTAAAAAACCAATGGTCATTTTTACACCTGCCTTCATTGAAGCTATAGATAGTTTGGAGAAACAAAAAATAACAGCAAGCGCAGGAGACATTAGATTGACTTCACTTGTTTCAGTAATAAAAAAGAATCCTGTAACCATCACCAAATCAGCCCCTTTCAGCTTCGAAAACGAAGCCGAACAATTCAAAGCATTGTTGGCATCTCTAAAAAATGGGGCGGTACCGATTTGCGAAAATACAGGCAATACTTTGCCGACCGGTGATCTTAGGTATCAAAGTTCAACATCGTGCTGCGAAAAAGATGGGTGCGCTATTGATCATAAATTATTTTCTGGTGCATACACCTGGGACTATAGTATGACTTGCCAAATGCCTGTATATGGCATACCTTTTTTGAAAGCTGTTGTTGCAGTTATTATTGGAGATGCTACCTTGCATGTTACCGTAAACGAACCAACAGATTGTGTTAACCAGGAGCCTTGTTATGCTGTAACAGGCAAGGCAGGCGTAGGTGGAAAAACAAAATTTATTCCCAAAGGGATGATCGCATCAGATATCAATATTTCTTCTGACGCTGCATATGATACTTCCGGATGCAGGACAATCAATACAGCGCAAAAATTCCATTGCAACCAGTTAAAAGCATCGGGCAAAATAACGGATGGATGGGGATTGATTTCGCATACTTTTCATTACAATATTTACAGCAGGAAAGACAATCAATGAGGCAAATGCTACTATATGGATTGATGCTGTTGAGTGTTGTAACAAACGCTCAGGAAAACTATTTCAAATTAAAAGCCGTCGACATTGATATTCCTGCATTTCTGCCGGGCATTATGTACGATTCTTCAACTGCAATCATTGACGATACACTCCATTACAAACTGAAAGGTCAATCATTTGTGGGTGCTCCTATTTATATAGACTCCTTAACATTGCCTTATCCTTGGAAAATGATTAATGAGATGGTGGCAGCCTATAAGCAAAAGGATAAAAAAAGGATTGCAGCTTTGTATAACACTACATCCCAACAATTGATTACAGATGTTTTAAACGGAGAACTATCAACCGAAATGATTGACTATGTTAATGCCGCTTCCGCTGCAAATCTTAGAATATTAGCCGGTATAAGCTATAAGAATGGTTTTATGATTTATACGAAAGATGACGTCAATGGCCTTCACGAAAATTTTGTTGTCATTGAAAATGGTACGTATAAGTTTTCAGCATTGGAAGATTCTTCAGCTATCATATGGAATACTGCTTTGTACTTCAAATTTGAACCTGATTCAATTCGTCCTGTTGATGTTCCATTTATAGACAGCATGCACATCAACAATAGTAAAACAATAGATATTACCTTGCCCGAAGGAACTTCCTGGTTGGCTTTATATGAAGGTGAAAGCGGAGAACCGATTAATCTCTTAGTTGAAGACAATGGCATCAATGATTACAATCCTGATCCGGGAAAAATTTCGTTTGATTTAGGCGGGAAGGTATTTGTGAATACCGGGCATCATACTTTTTATGCCGCCGCATTAAATTATCCTGTACAAAGCATTAATAGAAAGTTGTTGTTACCAAAGTTAAAAAAAGAAATCATTGTTTATTAGCCATTCAACGCAATGACTTTTTCTATAACCGCCGCTATTTCCTTAGCCCATGCTTGATGTGCTAAACCTGAATAATGCAAGTTGTCTTTTGTAAGTAAAGCGCCATTGTTGACCACTTCTTTTGTTCCCTCCGTTATATCAATATATTGGATATTTGCGTCAACTGCCATGCTTTTATTGATGCTGTTAAAAAGGTCTATTTCTGCTTCTATTTTAGCTGTATCTCTATCCACGGCAAAGGGCGTCATCCCCCAATGTGGAATGGATATAACAATGACACCTGAGTCTTCTTTTGCAAGGGACCGGGCTTTGTTCAACAGCATTGCGAAGTCTTTCTTGTAGTCATCGGCTGATAATCCTCTGTATTGGTTGTTGACACCAATCAGTAAGGTTACAAGGTCGTAATGGGTATAAAGCCTGGTTTTTGAAAGATGATCCAGTAGCTCAGTTGTTGTCCAGCCGGTTTGGGCTATTATTTCGGGTGCAAGAAAGGTCAGCCCTTCATTTCTAAGTATTTGAACAAGCTGGTATGGAAAACTTTCGTGCAGCGGAACACCTTCTCCAATAGTGTAAGAATCCCCGAGAGCCAAGTAGGTATATGACATAGTTGTTATTTAAGAATACAATTTTTTGCGGTCATCCACGGATGAATTTCGTAGGCCAACCTGCCGGCAGCTATAGCCGGATCTTGTTGTAGCATGGCTTCTACTTCATCCTTGGACTCTGATTTAAAAATAAAGATACCTCTCCAGTTTGCATTATCAATAAATGGTCCTGCAATCAGTAGTTTTCCCTCGGCAGCCATTTTCCCAATATTGGCCATATGTCCTGCTTGTAGTTTGGTTACAGTAGCACTGTCTTGTGTCCTGTTATTGCCTTTTACAAGCATGACGAACCAGAAATTCATCATCTCATATACGGGCTTCGCTGTGTCATTTGGTTGAGCTGCAGCTTGTTTTTCCTGAGCAAAAGTCAGTGTCGGAATTACAAAACCTAAAAGAAGTAATAATTTTTTCATTTGAGTATAATTTGGCAAATAGAAAAGAAAAGTACAACATTATATTGATGTGAAGATGCGGACAATTACTTTTGCAAAATGATAATTCTTTTGGAATTGTCTATGAAAAAACTCTTATTCGTAAACTAAAATTTACAAACAATGGCTGTCAAAACAGATGTATTCCAATCTCCTGATTATTATTTATTGGATGAATTGCTTTCCGAAGAACACAAAATGGTACGCGATACGGTAAGGAATTATGTGAAAAAAGAAATTTCCCCCATTATAGAAGATTATGCCCAACGTGCTGAATTTCCTGAGCAAATTGTAAAACAGATGGGCGAAATTGGTGTATTTGGACCTACCATCCCGGTAGAATATGGTGGTGGCGGAATGGATTACATCAGCTATGGCCTGATGATGCAGGAACTGGAAAGGGGAGATAGCGGCGTTCGTTCTACAGCTTCTGTACAAGGATCGTTGGTCATGTTTCCCATTCATGCCTATGGAAGTGAAGAACAAAAGATGAAATACCTTCCAAAATTGGCAAGTGGCGAATGGTTGGGTTGTTTCGGATTAACAGAACCCGACCATGGCAGTAATCCTTCCGGAATGCTGACAAATATAAAAGATGCAGGCGACCACTATATACTTAATGGAGCAAAAATGTGGATTAGCAATGCGCCTTTTGCTCAGGTGGCAGTGGTTTGGGCCAAAGATGAAAATGGAGATATCAGAGGATTGATAGTAGAACGCGGAATGGAAGGATTTACTACACCTACAACCCATGGAAAATGGAGCCTGAGAGCCAGTGCTACCGGTGAATTGGTTTTTGATAATGTAAAAGTTCCTAAAGAAAATATATTCCCAAATGTGAAAGGATTGAAAGGGCCACTAGGTTGCCTGAGTAAAGCCCGCTTTGGGATAGCATGGGGTGCCTTAGGTGCTGCTATGGACTGCTACGATACTGCGTTGCGGTATAGTAAAGAAAGAATCCAGTTTGACCGGCCTATCGGTGGATTTCAGTTGCAGCAGAAAAAATTGGCAGAAATGATTACCGAGATTACCAAAGGTCAGCTGCTTGTATGGAGGTTGGGTGTATTAATGAATGAAGGTCGGGCTACACCTGCACAAGTTTCTATGGCCAAGCGGAACAGTTGTGAGATTGCGGCTAACATAGCTCGTGATGCGCGGCAGATGCTTGGGGGTATGGGCATCACCGGCGAATACAGCATCATGCGCCACATGATGAACATTGAAAGCGTCATTACTTATGAAGGTACGCATGACATTCATTTGCTGATTACCGGCATGGACGTTACGGGTTTGAATGCGTTTAAGTAAATGGACCAATTAGCAAATTTGATAATTAGGCAATGTGATAATTAGCTAATGTGAAAAACGGGAGTGACATTGCAAAAAGCAAACCCTCCCATTGTCTTGCCGATCCGCCGCGGCGGAGAGGCAACCCTACGAACACCGCTAATGGACTCCTCCTTGAGCTTGCCCGCCAACTGGCTGGTCGGAATGACAATGCGAAAACCGGAATGACAATGATAGAAAGCAGCATACAAGAGAACAAGCCGCCTAACGATCAGGAACTTTACATTACTGATCAAGCTGCAAACCATCCAAAGGCAACATCGCGTTTCTTCTTGGTTGGTTTAATGGGATCTGGTAAAACATATTGGGCTAAAAAATTAGCGGAGCAATATAATTTGACGGCTTATGATTTGGATTCAGTGATAACTGAAAATGAGCATTGTTCCGTTTCAGAAATATTTTCCGGCAAGGGCGAAGGCTTTTTCAGAGATCTGGAAAAAGAAGCACTATTATCCTTTGGCGAAAAGCAAAATTTCATTTTATCTTGTGGTGGGGGTACGCCATGCTTCCATAACAATATGGAATGGATGAATAAAAATGGCATCACTATTTGGATTGATGAGTCTTTAGACATAATTGCAGAGCGATTAATCCATTCTAAAAATGTTCGACCACTCTTAAAAGACAAGAGTGATGAACAGTTGGCAAGTTATTTAAAAACACTGCTTGCCGAAAGAAAGCCTTTCTACAACAAAGCTGCTTTCAGATTACTGGGTCCTATTTCAATAGATTTATTCAAGCAAATATTTACAAATCATGCATAAAGGATTTTTGCAACTAGCGGCTATGTTGGGCGCCATATCTGTAGCTATGGGTGCTTTTGGTGCCCATGCGCTCAAAAAAATGGTGAGCGAAAAAGTGGTCAACATTTTTGAGACCGGCGTTCGGTACCAGTTCTATCATGTATTTGCCATAGCATTAGTGGGCATATTGTTTAGCAGTTTTGAGAACAAATGGATGCTTTGGGCAGGCTATTGTTTTATAATTGGCATTATCCTTTTCAGCGGGTCATTGTATTTGCTCACATGGTTTAAAGGAACCGATAAAACGCAGCTTTTTTGGGTGGGTGCATTTACTCCTTTGGGCGGCGTAGCTTTTATTGCCGGTTGGATTTGTATGTTTTTCGGAATATACAAAGGGGCTTAATAAATCAACTTATCTTTCAATTCTAAATTTAAAATAATGGGCATCAAATTGTCAGAAATTTCTACCAGAGCTCCTAAAGATTTTGATAAAGAAAAGACGAAGGCCCTGCTGCCAACGATTACGGAAAAGTTGGATGCACTGCAAAACCTGCTATTTGCCGAGGCTAAGCATTCTGTGTTGGTAATCATACAAGGCTTGGATGCTAGTGGAAAGGATGGAGCAATCAACAATGTTTTTACCTATGTAAACCCGATGGGCGTGCAGGTAAAATCGTTTAAAGCACCAACGCCTGAAGAACTAGCCCATGATTTCTTGTGGCGGGTTCACCAACATTCGCCTGCTAAAGGAATGATTCAGATTTTTAATCGTTCACATTATGAAGACATCCTTATAACCCGTGTTCACCAATGGATAGATGATGATACTGCAAAACAAAGAATGGATGCCATTAATCACTATGAAAAATTATTGACAACCCATAACAACACCACCATTCTGAAGTTTTATCTCCATGTATCACAAAAAGAGCAACAAGAGCGCCTGCAGGAAAGAATGAGCGACCCCACTAAACAATGGAAGTACAATGCCAATGATTTTAAGGAAGCGGAGAAGTGGGATGACTATATGAAGGTTTATGAAGATTGTTTTGACAATTGCAATCACATTCCATGGACCATTGTGCCTGCTGATCAGAATTGGTACAAAGAATACATCATTGCCAGTGTAGTGGTAGAAACTTTGGAGAAGTTAAATATGAAATTTCCAGGGATGAAAAAAGAGGTCTAAACAACAATTAGTTTTCTACGAACTGCTTCTAATGCAAGGCCCACTCTGCTTTGTACCTGTAGCTTTTGAAAGAGGTTTTCACGCCAAACATCCAGTGTTTTTGGGCTTACGGCCATCAGTTGTGCTATTTCCTTGTAGGTCATATCCGTACTGCTGTATTTTAATAGCGTCAATTCATTTTCTGTAAGGTCCGAATTCGTTTTATTGTTCAACACCCTGTTGAAGTTATTGTGCAAAGCATCGGCGTTGTAAAATCCTGTTTTGTTGATTTCAATCAATGCTTTTTCCAGTTCCTCGGGGGCTGAGTCTTTTAGTAAATAAGAACAGCATCCGGCTTTTATCATACCCATTACAGACCGGTCGTTGTCATCAGTGGACAGTGCTACCGGTTTTATTGTTGGATAAGCAGCCCGAAGCCACTCCGTAGTAGCTATGCCGTTCATCTCAGGCATGTTTACATCTACCAGCATAACATCCGGAGTCATTTCAAGAAGAGGCAACTTTTCTTGTAAGTCAATACCATTGATCGCATCTACGATCACTTTCATATTTGCAAATCCATTGAGCAGCAATGTCAGCGATTTGGTAAAAAGTACATGGTCATCAACAATTCCTATTTTTATTATCATTGTTATTGGTTTTCAGGAAGTACCAATCTTACTTCACATCCTTTTGCCTTTGCATTCCACTCTATTGACCCTCCCATCAATTGCGTTCTTTGCCTCATGTTCATCATGCCCATACCGTCTTTTTGCAATTTTGGACCAATTCCAATGCCGTCATCTGCTATGGTGATGATTAAATTATGATCTTCCTTTAACAATGATATGAAAATATTTGCAGCCTTGGAGTGTTTTGTACAATTTTGAATGGCTTCTTGAATTATCCGGAACAACAACAGTTGTTTTTCATTGGACAAATTCACCTGATCAATTCCCGATAAATGAAATTTAATTTTTCCAAATCTATTCATTCGGTCGATTTCACCTTCCAGTTTTTCAATAATATCAAATTTTTCCAGCCATTCCTTATTTAATGACCGCGACAATGTTCTTATAGCACTACTTGCTTTTACAATCGTTTCACCTGCTTCTATTAAGTTGGATGGTACAACCTCTAATTCTCTAAAACCAGATCTTAGCAAGTAGTTTGCACTACTAAGCAATTGATTGATGTTGTCATGAAGTTCCATTGATAAGGTGTGTAAGGTAGCTTCCTGAACTTCTACTCTCGATTGAAGCAATTGTTTTTCAAAATTTACTTTCATTGCCTCTTGTTGCAAGTACAATTTGTTGCGCTTCTGCCTATTGACAATAAACTGACCAACGGATAAGGTAGCAATGATAATAAGCAGAAATCCTGCTGCAGCTACTACACTGGTCAGTATTTGACCTGTTCCAGTCTGGACTTGTAAAAACAAACAATTAAACCAATACATAGTAAAAAGTAATAAACAATGTTAGCTGTTGCTTGTAAAATAACAAAAACTATCTTAGCATTTGACAACTTCCAGAAAAAAAGTTGACCCATAATAGTATTGTTGAAAAAAAACAATAAGTGAAACAGAAAACACGCAGAACTTATCCAAAAGAGTGGGTCAATAAAGATATTGTGGTATTCTTTCTTGTTTATTTCGTAAAAATATAAAGTAGCGAACAGGATGATAGACAAATTATAAATCCGAAAGGAGTCGGCACGCCAAAGAGTCCAACTTCTCAAGTATAACAATTCAATGAGCGCATAGCTGAAACAGATGGTTGCTGCGATAATAATTAATACCCTTATTTTTTTTCTGGTTAATATGCAGTAGAATAAATAAAACCATACGCCCATGTCTATAAGAGAGTAAATGTTATAGACAAAATTTGCATCAAACACTATTATTAGATAGTTTTCTACAAAAATTGTTACCAGCAATAGCGGAATTAATAGCTTCAAAAAGGGGGGTCTTATCGAATGAAAGACGCAAATGCCAGTAATAAAAGCGATGATTTCAATTATTTTGGATACTTCCATTGTTCATAAAAAGAGGGTGATTACAAGGAGCCAATACTGTTGCCTGAATACGGAGGATTCGGGTTACTGTAGTTGAAATAAGCCTGGTCAACATGGCCCGGCCCCGATTCTATGCCGCAGGTAGGCGCCAAAATAATGTTTTCGTTTTCCTCTTCATTTAGGGCAGGATATACCCTAATGCCGCTCAGACTTGCTGTGTTTTTAATAAAATCTATGATTTTATCGTCTAGCCAAAAGCTTTTGATCGCATCTGGATTTTCTGACCGATAATTGTTAATCATTTCTTCGGCTTCTGTTTTTGTAATCTGTGACATGTTTTTTAAATTTTTGTTATCTGCAAAATTGAATGAAATTAATGAAAGTTGTTGTCAGGATTTTTCCTGATGTGGTACAGGAAAAATCCTGAAAGTTCTAAAGTACAGGAACTGCAGTCTAAAAATATCGGCCCTGAATATTGCAAATTAAGTAGTACAATATCTAATCTCTTTTTGGGGCTATCGATGTTAAATAGCAGGGTTTTCATTGGTAAATAGCCAGGTTTTTGTTTAAATTTTTACCCACGTTTATTCATTATCTTTTTATTGAAAAAGTTGTTTGCATAAAGGGCGAAAGCGGGAGTTAATTTTTGAAAATTGCCTGCACAAGTGCTAAAAAGAGGAGATTTCTGCCAGCAATACAAAAAAATATTCAAAATGTCCGTCAGGATTTTTCCTGAAACACTGTCAGGAAAAATCCTGACAATTTTAAAGAAGAAACCTACATGTAGCTTTTAAAGGCAATGTCAGGTTTTTCCTATCCCGGTTAACAATTTTTAAAAAAGTTGGCCAGCAAAAATGGTAGGTAGCTACATTGAACCGTCAACCCTGTTTTGCATCCTTTTCATTGCTAATTGTTGCTTGTTTCAGGCTGTTGTTAGGTGTATTGCTGGCCGGTAAACTAAGGTGAATTGTTGACGGAAAAATGGCTGCCACCGCCAATTAAAAATAGAATTTGATACGAACAAACTCCTCAATTTTCAACCTTTAATACAGTAAATTATTCAAACTTCCTTTCAGGATTTTTCCTGACGAGTAACAGGAAAAACCCTATAGGGAAAATCCTGACGACTTTCAGGAAAAGTCCTGATTCCTGTATGAACTATTAGAGTCAACTTTGTAATGCAAAAGTTGAATTGTAATACTCATAAGGAGTGCTGTGGTTTTACAAAGGGGGGTTTTAAATACCGGTTGCCGGTGAAATGCCGGCAACCATTTCTTAAAACTTTAATTAAGGAAAATGAAAGATGCTCAATGTCGTGCTTGTTTTAAAGTGATTGTTTTTTTTCATAAAGGAAGGTTCTGTATGAAACACAAACTTTTATTAGTCGTCTTCTTTTTTCAGTGTTGGGTAGCTCAGCAAGTTTTGGCACAGCAGGCAATGTCTCATTTTCAGCAGACCAATAAATGCAGTCATACGCTGGAATCTAAATGCAGCACTTCTATAGCACCTTTTGAATTCAACAAAGCAGGGTTGGTCCCTAAGCCATTCCTTTTTTGTTTAAAACCATTCGTAAATAGGCTTGCTGATAACCATTGGCATCTGGAGTGTGTTGGTAAGGGAAAACCAACCCTAATATTTCAAGGAGATAACGACTTTTATTCTATAGACAGTACAAGTCCGTTTCAAACTTTTAGAAAGGTGGACGAAACGTATAGACAGGAAGACTTTTTAAAGAATGATTTTGTGCAGTGGTTGTTGAATAGCGATGAAGATATGGATACGAACTCAGCTAAAGTTACTATTACCCAACTAACGAAATTGGCAAAAAAAATAAACGCTGGAAGCAGCAATAAAAATATGCCTGATAATTACGAAAGTTATCTTGATTATCTGGACAGGTGCAACCTGGTGATGACGCAAAATGCAATTGCCGCAACCAATACTAACTGATAGAATAACGAACAACCAAAACATTTTGCGCCATTCCAGGGAGTTCTTCATTGGCAACCTTGCTTATCATGCAGGCTGTTGTTGAAGAACAACCCTCGGCGAAAAAACCAAATTAGCCTTGTTTTCACCACCCGCCGTGGCGAAGCGGAAACCCAAGGCGATGAGATACTCCTCCTTCTTAGGCGTGAAAAAAGAAAGCAGGAGTGACAAAAAGATTAAAAATACGGTACTATGCAGATGTTTATCACCTATTTCGGTAAAGCCTTTCGCACACTGTATTTTAATATAGTTCCTAAGCAAACATTGCAGTATCTAAGACAGCGATGGAAAGAATTGCACTTTTAAGATGAGGGAAATGATTGTCGACGCCTTTGAAGGTTCTTCAATGGTAAGTTAGCTTAGGATACAGGCTGATGGGGAAGCACTTCAACAGCGGCGAAAAAAACAAATTCAGCCTTGTCTTTCCGATCCGCCGCGGCGGATCGGAAAGACAATTCGATGTGAGACTCCTCCTAGAGCTTGCCCGCCGATTGGCTGGTCAGAGTGAAAAGAGGAGAGGGAATGACAAAACGAACAAACAATATAACCAAACTAACATGCCAACCATCCAATTTAGTATCAGCAATACTTTGGGAAAATATTTTGCCACTACCGGGGGCAAGGCTT
>JANPHE010000129.1:0-22382 GCA_031424295.1 Segetibacter sp.
GGGCCTCCTTTAAATTTTTCTATGATCGCCAATAAAATCCGGTTGTCCATTTCGTCCAATCCATGCTCATCTACATTGAGTGCTTTCAGTGCATGCTGGGCAATAGACAATTCTATTTTCCCATCGCTCAATACCTGTGCAAAATCGCGGACCCTCCGTAGCAATCCATTGGCAATACGTGGCGTTCCCCGGCTACGGCGAGCTATTTCATACGCTGCTTCGCTGGTAATGGTCGTATTGAGAATGCCTGCACTCCGCTCAACAATCTTTTTCAGTACATCAGCATTGTAGTATTCCAACCGGCACTTAATGCCAAATCTTGACAATAGCGGCGCAGTTAGTAGTCCACTACGGGTAGTAGCCCCCACCAATGTAAACGGATTTAAAGTCAGTTGAATACTCCTGGCATTGGGCCCCGAATCTATCATGATGTCGATCCTAAAATCTTCCATGGCAGCATACAGGTATTCTTCTACTACGGTACTCAGGCGGTGTATTTCATCTATAAACAACACATCATTTGCCTCCAGATTGGTGAGCAATCCCGCCAGGTCACCCGGCTTTTCTATCACCGGACCACTTGTTTCTTTTATCTTGACCCCCAATTCGTTAGATACAATTCTACTCAGCGTGGTTTTGCCCAATCCGGGCGGACCATGAAACAAAATATGGTCCAACGCCTCGCCTCTCAGCTTGGCTGCTTTTATAAATATGCTCAGGTTTTCGATCAGTTGTGGCTGCCCGGCAAAATCATCTATTTCCGACGGGCGGATGTTGTTTTCGAACTCCACATCGGCCGGAGAAATGTTTTCTTTTTCCGAATTTAAATTTGCATTTGCCATTGTTGTTATTAACTTGCTGTAAAACTAACTTATTCTATCACCATTTTTAAAACCTATAGTTATGAAAATTGGAATAATTGGTTCTGGTATTGTAGGCAGGGTCTTGGGAAATGCGTTTTTAGCGGAAGGACACGAGGTCATGCTTGGTACCCGAAACACAGCAAAGGAAGACGTTGTAAAGTTTCAAAAAGACAATCCCAAAGCTACTACAGGTAGTTTTGAAGCCGCAGCAAAGTTTGGGGAGATTATTGTGTTAGCCACAGGCGGAATGGTAACAGAATCTGCTATTCAGCTGGCAGGTACCGATAATTTTTCAGGCAAAGTAGTTATTGATGCCACCAACCCCATCTCAGCAGAAGCGCCGGTAAATGGTGTCCTACAATTTTTTACTGGTAACAATGAATCGCTGATGGAGCGCATTCAAAAGCTGATACCCGAAGCACATGTGGTAAAAGCATTTAGTTGTGTAGGCAATGCGCTGATGTACAAACCGATACTCAAAGGCGGCACACCGAGTATGTTTATTTGCGGCAATAATCTGTCTGCAAAAGAAACGGTTGCTAAAATACTCGACAGCTTTGGTTGGGAAACCGAAGACATGGGAGCAATAGAAGCGGCCCGTGCCATAGAGCCATTGTGCATTTTATGGTGCATTCCAGGTTTTATAAAAAATGAATGGATGCATGCATTTAAGTTGCTGAAAGCGTAAGTTTCATTCTTTAACATTTGCCCAAAAGCAATCATGAAATTCTAATTTTTAAAGAAAAGAATGCGAATAATGAAGTTCTGTTTCTCATAATTTAAGCCTAGCAACAGCATAAACAATTATAGAAACAATCACCAAAAAGAAAACAATGTTTGAAAGCCAATTCTGCAATGTTTTTACTTTCTTCTTGGTCGTATTTTTTGTAATCGTAATATTAATGGAAGGATAATAAAGCATAAACAGCCAGGGTTCATTGGGGCTTTTGTACTTTACAAACAGTAAGAACTTAATAATAAAAATAATAAACATCGTTGTAATAATGATGTTTGAAAAATAGTAAACGATAAAATTCATTATCTTATCCAAGGCTATTCTTATTTAAAAATTGAAAATTAGTATCGGTTAACAACGTATCAACGTTTGATTTCATAAAATTAAAGGTATTGCATCATTCCTAGAATGAGGTCGGGGTCAGGACAATTGATCAGATGACTTTCCTTTTCAGAATATTTACAGACCCCATGAAAGTCGCCTTTCTTCTCGTACATGGCACTCACAATCTGAAAATGAAGATGTGGCGGCCAATGACCGTTATCAATCGGTTCGCCGAAATGGGCAAATTCATTCTCCCGGTTAATGTAATCGCCCTCCTGTAATCCTTCAAGATCTTTTACACTTAAATGTCCGTAAAGGGTATTGAATGAAATGCCATCCAATTGATGATGTAAAATGATGGTCGCACCATAATCTCCATAATGATCGTTGAAAGCAAAGCTGTGTACATAACCACCCAAGGGAGCAAAGACAGGTGTACCCGCAGGACCCCAAATGTCTATCCCTAAATGCAAACGGCGGGGTTCTTCATCGCTGTCAAAGTGCTTGCTCCGGGAATAAATTGTCCGATGCTCTGCATATCCTCCTATCCCGTAACGATAAGTATTGCCCAATTGCTTTGAGATGAAGGCAGAAAATAAATCTGTATCGGCCAGAATCTCATCAGTAAGTGCTGTATTGGAAGCAGTAAAATCCATTTTCAACAACTTGTCGTTTTGCTCATTGAACTTAACAACAGGAAAATAACTTCCGGCATGTTTGGCAAGTACGTTGTGTAGGGGAGAAAAATCCATGAATGTTTGATGTATGATTGATGATTTATGATGGATGATTTGTTGATGTATGATGTATGATGTATGATGTAGGATTTGATGATTTAGGATTTAGGATGGATGATTTAGTGATGGATGATTTTTAAGAATGTATAATTAGAGTGAATGATTTCGGCCTTTCAAGTTTTAATAAATAACAAATATTATTAAGATCATTATAGCTCATTTCTACCCGATACTCACTATTCACCACTCACCTTTCACTATTCACTATTCACCACTCACCTCTCACTTTTCATTACTCACTACTAATTCCGCAGTGGCAGACACCATTCCCTTATACAACCACGTTTATCATCTTTCCTTTTACAAAAATTATTTTTTTAGGCGGCTTTCCTTCGAGCCATTTATTTATTATTTCATTCGCTAAAACAATTTGCTCTACTGCTGCCTGATCCGCATCTAATGAAATGTTGATGTTGGCCCGGACTTTTCCATTGATGCTGATGGGATATTCCTTTGAACTTTCGATCAGATATTTTTCTTCGAGCTTGGGGAAGGTTGCGTCTAGAACTGACCCCATCAACCTCTCCGTAGTTGAGGTTCTAAGTAGTTGGAATAGCTCTTCGGAAATGTGCGGAGCATAAGGTGTTAATAAAATGACCAAAGGTTCCAATATTTCCCGCTTATGGCATTTCAAATCGTTCAGTTCATTTACGCAAACCATAAATGCACTTACAGCAGTATTGAAACTAAAACGTTCCGTATCGTCTTCTATTTTTTTGATGGTGCGGTGCAGTACTTTCAACTCTTCGGGAGTGGCCGGGTTGTTTGATATGATTGATCCTTTTTCTTCATCAGCAAACAAACGCCAAAACTTACGCAAAAAACGATGCACACCCTCTATTCCTTTTGTATCCCAAGGCTTGCTTTGTTCTACCGGACCTAAAAACATTTCATACATGCGGAAAGTATCAGCACCAAAATTAAAAATGATGTCATCAGGATTAACAACGTTCAACTTGGATTTTGACATTTTGTCAATTTCCATTTTTGGTGTTAAATATTTTTTTCCTTGTTTATCAATTTTCCATAAGTATTCTGTCTTAAAAATATTTTCTTGATTAATAAAATTTAATGGATAAGGTCCCCCAATTTTTTCCTTATTGCCTAAGTCGTCTATGTAAACTCTATAATCACCATCAACGAAAGTTGTCCATCCTAATGGTAAACGAATTTTACTAGCTACCCTTTTTGTATTTATGTACTTTACTCCATCAAATTCAATAATCTCCTTGTCCATATCTTCAAGACTTACAAAACATGGATGTTCCTCACCACCATTACATAAATAGATTTTTTCAAACCATGGAGAATACCCTAAGATCATTCCCTGATTCAACAATTTCTTAAACGGTTCATCGTGGTTGATAAAGCCTAAGTCGTACAGGCATTTGGTCCACATGCGGCTGTACAACAAATGTCCAACTGCATGTTCTGTACCACCAATGTACAGGTCAACCTGATTCCAATAATCGGCAGCTTTTTTACTTACAAATTCCTGTTCGTTTTGCGGATCCATATACCTTAAAAAGTACCATGAAGATCCTGCGTATCCGGGCATTGTATTTGTCTCACGCCTTGACCCATCTGTAAGCGAAAACCAATCCGGCAGATTAGCCAACGGACCTTCTCCTTCCGGTCCTGGGCCATATTTTTCTACATAGGGAAGTTCAACAGGCAATTCAGTTTCACTTAATGCTTCAGCCACTCCATCTTTATAGGTAATAGGAAAGGGTTCTCCCCAATATCTTTGACGACTAAAACCTGCATCTCTCATTTTATAATTTACCTGGCGTTTGCCGATTCCCATTGCTTCCAGCTTATCTATTACTACGCCGATAGCATCACGCATGACCATTCCATTGATAAAATCGCTGTTTTGCAGAATGGCATCCTTGGTCGGGTTAGCTTCTTCTCCATTGAAAGCATCACCAATGATGTTGGTAATGGGTATATTGAAATGTCTGGCAAAAGCATAATCCCGTTGATCGCCGCATGGTACTGCCATAATAGCGCCTGTACCATAACCTGCCAGCACATATTCTGATATCCAAATGGGGATTTCCCTGCCATCAAAAGGATTAACAGCAAACGCCCCGGTAAAAGCACCGGTTATTTGCTTTACTTCAGCCATTCTTTCTCTTTCGCTACGGCTTTTTACATAAACCAAATACTTTTCTATTTCATCTTTTTGCGCTGCTGTAGTTATTTGCTCCACCAAAGGATGTTCAGGCGCTACTACCATAAAGTCAACACCGAAAATGGTGTCGGGGCGGGTGGTATAAACCCTCACCCCTGCCTCTCCCTGTGAGGGAGATGTGAATTTGGCAGCAGTTCTTTTTTCTTCTGCTATTACTTTTATTTCATCTACTGTTTGCCTTATTTTCAAAACAACATCATCAAGTTTTTGAAAAACTTGTTCATTAGTAAAGCGTAAGGTAATAAAGCCCAATTCCGATAAAGCTCCATCCCGTGCTTTATCTTTCATCTTTTGTTCCTCTGTTGTATGGTAACCACCATCTACCTCTACTATTACCCATGCTTCCAAGCATACAAAATCTGCTATAAAATTTTCAATTGGATGTTGCCGTCTGAATTTATAGCCAATAGATTTTCCACGCAACGCGTTCCATAAAACAGCTTCCGCTTCTGTTGGCTCTCTCCGCATTTGTTTGGCATTCACATAACTCATTCCACTAGCTACATCATAAACCGCATATCCAATTCCAGGAGAATTCTGTTCTTTTCTCTCTTCTTTAGTTTTATTGTAACCTTCCTTATTATTTGTTGCCTGCTCACCAATCCCCTCTCCCACGTGGGGAGAGGCAGGGGTGAGGGGGAATAATATCTCCGCTCCCTGGCTTTTTCCAATCCAGTTCTTTTGCATTTCCTTCATGCTATCGCTAAAGTCAACCGTCTCTAACCCTTCTAATAACCGGTCGGCATAATCTGTAATGCGCAGATACCATTGGCGCATTTTCTTTTTTACTACAGGATGTCCGCCTCTTTCGCTCAACCCGTTTACTACTTCATCATTTGCCAATACCGTTCCCAATGCTTCGCACCAGTTTACTTCTCCAAATGCATTGAAAGCAATTCGATATTGCATCAGGATATCTTGTTGTTGCTTTGTATCATACGATTTCCAGTCAGCTGCTGAAAAGTTTACCGTTTTATCTCCCGGACAAGCATGCTTTTCGTTTCCTTCAGAATCAAATATGCTTATCAGCTCAGAAATCCTTTCTGTCTTTTTGCTTGTTCTATTGTACCAACAGTCAAAAAGCTGAAGAAATATCCACTGTGTCCATTTGTAATAAGAAGAATCGCTGGTGCGTACTTCGCGGCTCCAATCGTAGCAGAAACCAATATTATTAAGCTGCTCAATATACCGGGCAATATTTTTTTCGGTTGTAAGGGTAGGATGTTGCCCTGTTTCCAGTGCATACTGCTCAGCCGGCAATCCAAAACTATCGAACCCCATTGGGTGCAAAACATTGAATCCTTTTAGCCTTTTGTACCTTGAATAAATATCGCTGGCAATATAACCAAGTGGATGTCCTACATGCAAACCTGCCCCACTTGGGTAAGGAAACATGTCCAACACGTAATATTTTGGCTTTTCACTATTGTTTGATACTTTATATATGCCGCTTTCTTTCCAGTTTTGCTGCCATTTTTTTTCTATTGCCCTAAAATTGTATTCCATTTTTCAATCCTGGTTTCTGGTTTTTGATTTTGTCCGCAAGGTTTCCATAAATTAAAAAAGAAAAAATGCTCTCTCCTTTTTTACTTCTTTTGACAGACCTTAATAATTGTACAAATCACAAATGCCGGTTAACGATATTAACACTAACACTTTTTTAACTGCATTGATAGGTTAAGTATGTAATTTCCACTCCGGTTGCAATCGTCACAATGACGCAAAAGTAAGGCTTTAGACTGCAAACCATTACATTTGCAACCCATCAGATAAACCTATAACCAATGGCGCAATTCGGGAAAGCATCAAGTAAAAGGAGTAAACCCAGCTACATATACACCATTGTAGGTGTTGCTCTTGTATTGCTCATTATGGGCATATTGGGTTGGGTATTCTTGAACTTTAATGCTGCTGGGAGTTCTTTTAAAGAAGACATTAGAATAAGTGCTTACTTACGGACTAAAAATAAAGATACTATTAATGTAATAAGAGAATACATTGCTGCTCAACCGTATGCGGTAGATGTACAATACACAGACAAAACGGCCGCTACCAAAATCTGGAGTCAGGATGGTGGCAATGAGGACTGGAGCAAAATACTTGGCGAAGACAATCCATTACCGGAAAGTATTGATTTTCATGCAAGATCCGCTTATGTAAACCAGGATAGTCTTAATAAGATTTCAGCGGAAATAGTAAGTAAATGGGGTAACCAACTGGATGAACTTCAATATCCAAAAATGCTTGTCAATAGCCTGAATGAACGAACCAGTAAATTGGGGCTCATTTTTCTTGTAGTGACCATTATATTATGCACCATCGTCATTGTGAGTATTGATAATACCATCCGTTTGGCAATGTTCAGCAATAGATTTTTGATTAAAACCATGCAAATGGTGGGTGCTACCCGTGGCTTTATTGCAAAACCAATGGGTATCAGGGCAGTAATTAACGGACTAATCAGTGCTGCAATAGCTATTATATTGTTATTTATACTAATACAATGGGCAGAAAGGCAATTTCCACAATTGGCTACTATCCGCAATACCGAGCTTACTTTAATGCTTTTTGGAGGAATGATTGCCATTGGAGTAACCATTTCTTTGTATAGCACATATAGAAGCGTTATTAAATATTTGAAAATGAGTTTGGATGATCTTTATTAGCATATAAAATTGGCTTTGGAAGTTACCGCTTCATTTTACCACACACGTCAAACAAAAAACATTAATTTGCACCTCTTAAAAATAAAATAATGTCTGTACAAAAAACTGCATCAAAACCAACCGCCAAAGAATCTGCCATGCAGGATAAGATGAAATTGCCGCTGTTTGAAAAGGATAATTATATATGGATGGGAGTGGGTGCAGCGGTTATTGGACTTGGGATGATTCTGATGAGCGGAGGCAAAAATCAAGATATTAACCAATTTGATACAAGTTTGGTGTACAGTACAACCCGGGTTACCATTGCCCCCATATTAATTATGCTGGGTTTTGTAATTGAGATTTTTGCCATCTTCAAAAAGCCAAAAGCGCAATAATAAAATACTTAACAAACGGTTTAGCGATGAAGGTCATCGCTTTTTTTATGTAGACTACTCATCTTTCATTTATGACAATTACAGAAAGCATTATCATAGCCATTGTAGAAGGCATAACCGAATTTCTACCCATTTCTTCTACCGGTCATATGATTATTACAGAACGGTTGCTGGATATGACAAAAAATGATGACTTTACAAAACTGTTCACTGTTGCTATCCAATTGGGCGCTATTCTAAGTGTGGTCGTATTGTACTGGAAAAAGTTTTTTGATTTTAAAAAATGGCAATTTTATTTAAAGTTAATGGTTGCGGTTATTCCCGCTCTTGGTATCGGTTTTTTGCTTGACGACTATATAGACCAACTACTAGATAGCCCCACTACAGTTGCGGTTTCTTTGCTGCTTGGTGGAGTAGTCTTACTGGTCATTGACAAGTTTTTTAAAAATCCAACAATTGATACAGAGCCAAGAATTAGTTATGGAAAAGGTTTTATGATTGGCCTATGGCAATGCATAGCAATGATACCCGGCGTTAGCAGAAGTGCTGCGTCCATTATAGGTGGTATGCAGCAGGGTTTAACCAGAAAGTTAGCTGCTGAGTTTTCATTCTTTCTAGCAGTGCCTACCATGGCTGCGGCTACCGGTTATAAATTGCTGAAAACTTACAAAGAGCATCCTGAAGTGTTGGCAGACAAAAATAACCTTTTGCTATTGGGTGTTGGTAATGTAGTTGCCTTTATTGTAGCCCTGCTTGCGATAAAGTTCTTTATCACCTTTCTTCAGAAATATGGATTTAAATTGTTTGGCGTGTACAGGATAGCAGTCGGCGTTATCTTATTGCTGATGATTTTTTCCGGGCATATGAATTAAGCGGCCGTTTAGTTTTTTCATGTTTAATGCGCTCCTTTCCTATCTTTAAAGCCATAAACCAAGCTTCATGCAAACTGCGTCAAAGAAAGTTGTAAACGGATGGGCTATGTATGATTGGGCTAACAGTGCCTATTCACTCATCATTACTTCTGCTATTTTTCCTGCATACTATACTGCCATAGCGCCGCCGCAAGTTGAATTCTTTGGAAGAACCTATGAACGATCATCCCTTGCCTCTTATGCCATTTCCTTTTCGTTTCTGTTAATAGCGCTGTTGTCACCGGTGCTTTCATCTATTGCAGATTATAAAGGCAATAAAAAAGCATTCATGCAATTCTTTTGCTACCTCGGTTCTATTGCCTGCATGGCCATGTTTTTTTTCACAAAAGACAATATTGAACTTGGGATCATTTGCTCTATCATCGCCTCTATTGGTTATTGCGGCAGTATTGTATTTTACAATGCCTATCTGCCTGAGATAGCGGCCGAAGCAGACCAGGATAAAATAAGTGCCAAAGGTTTTGCTATGGGATACTTAGGAAGTGTATTGTTGATGATTGTTTGCCTTGCAGTTATTATGTCCAATGATGCTATGAACCTTGGCCTGGGTACGTACCCTGTCAGGTGTTCTTTTTTGGCTGTAGGGCTTTGGTGGATGGGGTTTGCTCAAATAACATTCAACAGATTGCCTCCTTCAAAAGCGTCTGAACAAAAATCTGAACACAATATTTTTGCCAATGGTTTTTACGAACTAAAAAAAGTATGGAATCAACTTGGTCACTATCCTGATCTTAAGAAGTTTTTGCGAAGTTTTTTCTTCTACAACATGGGCGTACAAACAGTTATGTATCTCGCCACTTATTTCGCATCGGATGAATTAAAGATGGAATCTTCTCAACTCATTATTACTGTTCTCATCATTCAGGTAGTTGCCATTCTTGGTGCCACTTTATTTTCAAGGTTATCACAAAAAACAAATAACATATTAACTCTCGGCATCATCATTACCATTTGGATTGGCATTTGCATATTTGCCTACCTGACAAAAACCATTAATCAATTTTTTCTATTGGCATTTTTTGTAGGCATGGTAATGGGCGGCATTCAATCGCTTTCCCGATCTACTTATTCTAAACTATTACCGGAAACAAAAGACACCGCATCCTATTTTAGCTTTTATGATGTTAGCGATAAAATGGGCACCGTGATTGGCACCCTTTCATTTGGTTATGTAGCTGAATTTTTGGGTGGCATGCGCAATTCAGTTTTAGCGCTCATGGTATTTTTTGTAATTGGTTTGGTCTTATTGATGTTTGTTAAAATGAAAAAACAAAATGTAGTTACAACATGAAACTATTTAGCATAAATGCCGGCTATTTTAAACTCGATGGTGGCGCCATGTTTGGTGTAGTGCCAAAAAGTATCTGGAACAAACTAAACCCTGCTGATGAAAACAATATGTGCACCTGGGCATTAAGGTGTATGCTCATTGACACAGGCGATAGGAGAACTTTAGTAGATACCGGTATGGGAAACAAGCAAGATGCAAAGTTTTTTAGCCACTACTTTATGCATGGCAACGATACATTGGATAGTTCCTTGGCAAAGGCCGGTTATTCAAGAGAAGACATCACCGATGTATTTCACACGCACCTGCATTTTGACCACTGTGGCGGCAGCATAGATAAAGATGGAGAACAATTGGTTCCTGCATTTAAAAACGCCACTTTTTGGTGCAATGAACGGCATTGGAAATGGGCAACAGAACCCAACGAAAGAGAGAAAGCCTCTTTTTTAAAAGATAATATTTTACCGCTGCAAGCAAGCGGAAAGTTGAAGTTTGTAGAAGTGAAAGAGAATGTTTCATTTGCAGAAGGCATTACCATAAAATTTGCCTATGGGCATACGGATGCCATGATGCTGCCTTGCATTCAGTACAAAGGAAGAACAGTCATTTTTATGGCAGACCTTTTAGCATCTGCTGCACATATGCCCTTGCCTTATGTGATGGGCTATGACATGTTTCCCCTGACGACATTACATGAAAAGAAAGCCTTGCTAAATGAAGCACTCGAGCATGACTATATTCTCTTTTTTGAACACGATCCCAAAATTGAATGCTGCACATTGCAAATGACAGAAAGAGGCATTAGGGTGAAAGATACCTTTAAGTTGGAAGAGGTTTAATAAGGCTACTAATATTGGCCAATGCTCAGTAATACCAATGTACAAGCTTCCATCGTTTGTATTCCATGTTGCTGAGCCAACATTTCCAGTTCTTCGTTTTCTGTTCCCGGATTAAAAATGATCCGTTTTGGATTGAGGGCAATAATGTAATCGTAATAGGGTTGCTGGTTTGTTGGGTTAAGGTACAAAGTCACCGTGTCAATATCTTCTAATACAGGCTGATCTTTTACGATGTTGATACCTGCAACACTTCCTTCTTTTAAACCAACGGGTACTACAGGATGATGATGGGCTACCAATTTATTAATGGCTAAATAACTATATCGCGAAGGATTTGTAGAAGCACCAAGCACCAATGTTTTTTTACCAATCATCATTTGCAAATTTACTACAGAAACTTTAAGATTTTATACATCTGCCACTTTATACTTCATTGGCATAGTATTAGTAATTTACACGCAAATATTTTTTGATGAAAAAGATTTGTATCTGCACGGTCACTTGTATTTTATTTTCGGGTCTGCTAATGGCACAGGGGAGAGTGAGTAAAAATAGAAGCTCCATGCAAATTAAAGGTGGTGCCAATTTTTCAAACATTTCTATCTCAGAAGATGGCAGTGTTGACAAAGCAAATACATTGTCCAGTTTTCATTTTGGCGTAATGGCAGATTTGCCACTGGCAAGTATATTGTCTTTTCAGGGAGGCTTACTATACACCGGAAAAGGCTCTAAAGTAGAATTTGGAAAACCGGGAGATGCCGTTTATGTACAAGGAACATCCGGACCAATGTATATAGAAATGCCGGTTCAGCTGGTAGCTAAAATACCCATTGTTATTGGTAAAATATTTGTTGGTGCCGGCCCTTACGGTGCCATCGGTATTACCGGAAAAAATAAATTAACAATACAATCAGGCGGGGCCACTACTTATAGCAATAAGAGTATTGCCTTTAGTGGCGATAGCACGGTAACTCCATCTATTTATGGATTTGGAAGATTAAAACGATTGGACTTTGGTCTCAATGCATTGGCAGGTATAGAAATTTCAAGGTTTATTTTTACTGCCAATTACGGAATGGGATTCGCCGACATCAAAGAAGGAAATAGCAACAACGACAATGACATTAACAAGTACAGAGTGCTTTCGTTTTCGGTTGGGCTGAAGTTGTAAGTTGAGCGCTGAATTAATGATAATAAAAAGAGGTGAACTTTCTGGTTCACCTCTTTTTATTTTTATATCAAAATGCTGTTAGATCAACATCCTCAATGGCTCTTCCAATAAACCTTTCAGCGTTTGTAAAAATGCAGAACCGGATGCGCCATCTACTACCCTGTGATCGCAACTCAATGTTACTTTCATAATATTGCCCGGCACTATCTGACCATTCTTAACCACAGGAACCTGGGAAATACCACCCACAGCCAAAATACAGGCATCCGGTGGATTGATGATCGCAGTAAACTCATCTATCCCAAACATACCCAAATTGCTGATGGTAAAGGTGCTTCCTTCCCAATCGGATGGTTGTAGTTTTTTATCTTTTGCCTTTTGTGCAAATTGTTTTACCTCTACCGCTATCTGCGACAAAGATTTGCTATCTGCAAACCTTACTACCGGTACCAATAAACCATCTTCTACTGCAACTGCCACCCCCACATTTACATGGTGGTTGATGCGTATCTTATCGCCCAGCCAACTACTGTTTACTTTTGGATGCTGCTTCAATGAAACCGCAACAGCTTTTAGTACCATGTCATTAAAGCTGATTTTAACCGGCGCCATTTCATTTATTCTGGCCCGGCTTTCTACTGCCTGGTCCATGTTGATGGACATAGTAAGGTAGAAGTGCGGAGCAGAGAATTTGCTTTCTGCCAATCTGCGTGCAATGGTTTTACGCATTTGCGACACAGGTACTTCTTCATAGCTTTCTTGTCCTATGGATACTTGTTGAACAGCTGCTGTAGACGTAGCGGCTTGTGCTACCGGTGCTGCAGCAGGTGCTGCTGATGTAGCTGCAACAGGTTGACTTGCAGGTTGAGCTACCGGTGTAAAGTTTTCTACATCCGTTTTTACAATCCTTCCTTTATCAGCCGATCCTTTTACAAATTTCAGATCAATGCCTTTTTCTTCGGCTAGTTTTTTAGCCAAAGGCGAAGCCAATATTCTTCCCTCATTCACCACTTGCGGAGCTGCTGCTTGAGTAGTACTTGTACTTGCATCTACCGGATTGGTGGATGTTTGCACTTGCACTTCAACAGGAGCAGCAGGGGCAGATGCTCCACCTTTAGAAGCGGCCACTATAGCATCTATATTCATTCCCTTTTCGCCTATAATGCAAAGCAGGTCGTTTACCTGAATTTTTTCTCCTTGTCCGGCTCCTTGATAAAGCAGAATCCCATTCTTATAGCTTTCCAATTCCATGGTAGCTTTATCGGTTTCTATTTCTGCCAACACTTCTCCTTTCTTTACCGTATCGCCTACGGTCTTTATCCAACTTGCGATTACCCCTTCGGTCATTGTATCGCTCAGCCTTGGCATCAGCACTACTTCTTCCATGTTGGAAAGGTCCATGGGTGCTCCGCTATTAACAACGGGCTGTGCTGCTGCTGGTGCCGCTTTTGTTTCAGCAACCACAGCAGGTGCGGCAACAGGTGCATCGGCGGCTGCTTTGGCTTCAACAACCTCGCCACCGGCATATTTTGCAACAATCGCCTTTACGTCTTCGCCCTGCTTACCTATGATCGCCAATAAATCATTAACCTGAAGTTTGCCACCATTCTCAGCTCCCCTGTGAAGGAGTATGCCATCCTGGTAACTTTCGAGTTCCATAGTGGCTTTATCCGTTTCTATTTCGGCCAATAAATCGCCCTTCTTTACCATGTCACCAACGTTCTTATGCCATGCAGCTATCACACCCTCTGTCATGGTATCACTCAACCTTGGCATATCAATCGCTTCAGCCATATTTATATTATTTTTAATGAGCAACCTTCAACAAAGTAGATGCTCCGGTAAAATTGAGGCGTGAAATTACATGAAATTGAATTACAGCCAAGTTGGAAACAATAATTATTAAGAAGTGTATTGTTTTTTCCTCCTATAACCAATAAAAATGTAAAATATGGTCCTCAAAATCGCATTCATTTCGTATTTCATCAATATTCCAGACATTCAAAATTGGACGAATGAAAACAAATCAATGCCATTTAATTACGAATTTTAATACTATTACTCTAACTCCAACTTCAATTTATCTTTTAATTCCTTGATCAAAGGATTAATTTCTACCAACCGTTTTAGCCTATCTCTTGAGGACAATTGAACTTCTACTACCTGCTGTTCTTTGGCGCTTTCATCTATCAGAATATTAAACCCAATGTTTTTGTTGTTGTAAAAATCTTTGAGTTTTTCAAGCAAGGATAATGTTTCCTGCATGATAAATTTTTGCTCGAGGCTCGTAGATACGATGACCGAAAAATTCTGCTGATCTACAATTTCAAGTCTTGCCTGGCTGAAAGAAGTATGGGTTGGGTTCTTCATTTGCTCTTTCAGCAAATCCTTATAACTATTCCATTGCTCCATCAAGGACTCTTCGGTCAACGGAACAATTTCCTTTACAACTTCCTCCGTTTTGGTTAAATGCTGCTCTCGCAGGTTATCCAAAAACGATTTTTTACCGGTTGACTTAGGTGGTGGAGGTATCTTCTCTGTTTTTCTCGCAGCTACTTCAGTTTCCTTTTCAGTTTTTTCCATTTGAATTGAAGGGGCTTCCTTCTTCAAATCCGGCAAAGGTTCAGCCACATTAGAAATGGGCTTTGGCTTGGTTTCAATATATAATTTACTTCCTGCTACCGATGGTTTGGCTATCGGAGCATTACTGCCCTTAATCTGCATGGATTGCAGGGGTTCAAACTTAACCGCTACCGGTCCATTAATCCGCTTTTTTTTTACAACCGCGCCACTTTCATTGTCATAAGTCAACTCGATAGCCTGCTGCAAAAAAGTCAGCTTTATCATCGCCATTTCTACATGCAAGCGTTTATTCCGTGCCATTTTGTAGCTGATCTCCGATTCGTTCAATATGTTCAGCGCACTTATTAAATAAGCAGGACTCACTTTTTTTGCAGTCTCCGTATATTTTGCCTGTAACCCTTCTACCACATCCAATAAAGCTGCTGCTTTTGGATTTTGAGAAACCAGCAAATCCCGGATAAATTCAGCATAGCCGTTGAGTACCAAATCGCCTTCAAACCCTTTACGGTTTATCTCGTCATACAGCAGCATCGACCCTGCCATGTCCTGGTTGAGTTGGGTATCCAACATTCTAAAATAATAATCATGATCCAGAATGTTGAGGTGCTCAAGCGTGTTTTGATAAGTCACCTCACCATTGGTAAAACTTACTATTTTATCTAAAATACTCAACGAATCCCGCATGCAGCCTTCGCTTTTTTGGGCTATTACCTGAAGTGCTGCCTTCTCTGCTTTGATTCCCTCTTTGTCAACAATTTCCTGAAGGTGTTCAACAGTATCGTTGTTGGTAATGCGCTTAAAGTCGAATATCTGGCACCGGCTAAGTATCGTTGGGAGTATCTTATGCTTTTCTGTTGTAGCCAATATAAAAATGGCATATGGTGGTGGTTCTTCCAGTGTTTTCAAAAAAGCATTGAAGGCACTGGTACTCAGCATATGAACCTCATCCACTATATATACCTTGTACTTTCCCGCCTGTGGTGCAAACCGAACCTGGTCAACCAAACTCCGAATGTCATCTACAGAGTTGTTGCTGGCTGCATCCAATTCATGAATATTGAGTGAAGCACCATCATTGAATGATACACAACTTTGGCAGGTATTGCAAGCTTCTCCATCCGGTTGCTGGTTTTCGCAATTGATGGTTTTAGCTAATATTCTTGCGCAGGTTGTTTTACCAACACCCCGTGGACCACAAAACAAAAAGGCATGCGCCAATTGTTGGTTGCGGATGGCATTCTTAAGGGTAGTGGTAATGTGGCTTTGCCCCACTACTGTATTAAAATTTTGCGGACGGTATTTTCGTGCCGATACAATAAACTTTTCCATAGTTGATGGGTGCAAATTAGGAAAGTTTGGGTGAGCGAAAAAAGGAGGTTATTAACAGGGGATTTTGATTGGTAGGTGATGTTTAAGGAACGCGGATAGTGATGATTTTGATGAGTGGGGCTGATTTTTCTTGAAAATTTGTTTGATCGAATGTTGAAAACGCAGATAATGAGGATTTTGATGAGTGGGGCAGATTTTTCTTGGTTTAATCAGTATTGCTCATATGCTTTTCGATGGGCTTGAATGATTCCTCATTGTCACTCCGACGACAGGATGAGTCTCTTGCGGGTTTCCTCCTATCGTCGGAAAGACAAAGGGTGGTGTTTACTCATTGGTGCAGTACGTTCGCTTTTTGGGGTTGGGTAATTACGATTAGCAACAACTATTAAAATAGTGTAGTCATTTGGATCGCTGCATTTCCATTTCTAAATGGTTTTTCTTAAAGATCAGTATTGCTCAAATGCTTTGCGGTGGGCTTCTTTTATTTTCTTTGCTAGTGAAAGAGGTTTTATAACCACTACATTATCGCCGTGGGATAATAGTTCCATGATAAAATCGTGGGTGATGCAGAGGTTCAATTTTATTTCAAGTTCATCCTTGTTATCTTTCAACACCTGCTGTGTATGATGCAGTGGCAGGCTTTTGATATACTTGCCCTGAAACGGATCGAATGACAGCACAATCTCTTGCGGCTTTTCACCATTTGGGCTGACGATTCCAAAACAGTAGCGATAAGCTTCTTCTATGTCGTAGTCTTTGGTTGGCTTGAATTTGACGTTGGTAATTTCGAGATTGGTGAGGCGGTCGAGGGCAAAGCTTTTTATTATTTCCTCTGACAGATTTTTTGCCATCAGGTACCAACGGTTTTTAAATTCTTTGAGTGCATACGGTTCTACTGTCCGTTTCTTTTTGTCGTCTTCCCAAAACTTTTGATAGTCGAAACGGATTTGCAATTTGTTCTTGATAGCATGCAGCAAACCATAGAGATTTTCTGTGCCTTGTGGTCGCCGGGTTTCGAGATGCAGGTAAGGCTTGAGGTCTTGCGCTATGTTGAGCGAATTGAACATGTCAAACGCCTCCATCATTCGTTGAAAGTTGAGACTTTCCGATTCATTGGTTATAAAATAGCCTTTTTCTTTCCTGGAAAATTCAATAGAAAACCCAAACAGTTCTTTGATGTCTTTTACATCTCTTTGAAACGTTCGCTTTGCAAAAGTTATATTCAAACGTTCTACCCGTGTTTGCAACAATTCGCCCTGTCTATCTATATACTCTTTTATTTCCTCTAATGAAGAATACGGCTTTGTCTCCAGCCTTTTTACAATGAGGAAATAGCGGGATAGGAAGGCGAGTTTGGACATTTTAATTTATTGATTGACTTCTTTGTTCAATTTTTCATCATAAAATTTCTTTGAAATGCGAACAATATCATCCACATAATCTGATTTTTCCGATCCCCAAAATGCAGGATGAGCTGCATTAATATAAAGTCTATCTTCTTTTATCCAATAAGTATATTCATCATAACTTTCAAACTCGCCCAATCCCAGATCATCAATAAAATTCCAAAGAGTATTTCCACCAATTACAATATCAGGTTGGTAAGTATTTATTTGCTCTATTAAAATAGAGGAATGCTGTTTGTATGCGGCACTAATATCAGCATCATGAGTAGTTGTTCCTGCTGGGTACTTTTGAACATTTATTAATGCCATTTTTTTGAAAATATTCAACATTTGGGGATCCTTATCAATGAATTCTAAGTCCTCATATTTCATAAATCCATTCAAAATTGCATAAGAGGTATAAATTATGGGATACCAAGTTGTTTTAAGGCCACCCAATGTGTGAATTTTATTTTCATCGTTCAGAAGTTTATTTAAATGCCAATTACCCTCTCCTACTTCGCCTTTCTTTGAATCGTATGGCTCTTTCAATATCCAAAGGATTTTTATCTTTGAATTGAAATATTCCTCTGGATTTACAACGCCATCATATATTGGCTTTCTTTCCTCTAATTCTGGATAATAATCTTCAATTTTTTTCTGCAAATCATCTATCCTTTTTGTGAATAATTCTAAATTTTCCATAAAAAATATTTATTTATTTGTGCAATATACTTCGTGTTACTTAAAATTCCTAAACCCAATCACACTCCTCCTTTTCCCCTCCCCAAACTCCCTTTCGCCCTGATTATAAATGGCAGTTAAAGTAGCCGGTTCATGAAAAGTAGTTTCAAATCCCAGCTTTTTTGATAGCTCATTTGCTTTGCTTGTTTCCAGTTCTTTAAACTCATAGCGGGCTATCAAACGCCCTTTACGCAACAAGGCATTGTCCACTTTGGCTATATCAGTATTGAATGAGCAAATCAATTGAATATTGAGGCAGTCAGACAACAATCCATCAGAAATATTGAGCAATGCAGAAACAGCAGAATGACCTGTACGTTCTCTATCCATCACAATATTTTCTGCATCTTCTATTACAAAAACGCAGTTGGGATTTTCTATCAATACAGCCATCAGGTCGGGGTTGGTTATAGCACCTGCCAAATTGGGCGGCAAAAAAATCACATGCTTTTTTACACTGGAAATGAGAAAGCGGATATAAGAAGTTTTGCCCGTACCGGGCTTGCCGTGTAGCAGCACCAATCCTTTGTCATTTTTCTTAGAAAGCCTCTTGATAATTGTTTTATGTACTTCTAAAAAATCATCATTGTAGTTGTATTCAATATTGAGCTTTGGCTTAGTTATGCTGAATGATTTTGTATCGAGACCGCCTGTAGAATGAATGAGCAATGAAATTTTAGGTTGCGTCTTTGTATGTCGTTTTCTAAACTTTCGAACTGCTTTTACGATTGCTTCCACCTTTTCTACTGTAGTCTTTTTAAACAATAGCCGAACTATAGAACAATTGGTATCAAAATGTACAATGAGGTCTTCGTACAATACATAGAGGATATCGTCTAGTTCTGCATTAAAACTCTTATTGAAATACCTTTTGGCATAATGTGAGTCTTTGATTTCAGTTGCATATTTTTCTGCAAACCATTTGTTGGCTTTGTAACAGTCAATCTCTATTTCGTGGACAAAATTTGGAATGGTATGGAAATACGCAAGGAATAAATTAAACTCATTCAAATAGATCCCTTCCCTACGGGAAAATAATTCACTAATAGAAATGGGGAGACAGTTTTTCTCCCATTTTTCGGACTGTACAGAAAGAGTGTTTTCTATGATTAGTTCTTCTTCCATTTTTTCTTCTTACACCAAAAGTAGCAGCCCACTACGCCAAAGTGTGTCGCTCTGAAAAAATATTTTATCCTGCGACTTTGCATAAAACAAAAAGCAGGCTTCAATTTTATTGAAGCCTGCTTAAGTAAATTTAAGTTTCGATTTATTATATTATTTCGCCAAAATCATTTGTTTTGAACTAATGGCTTTTCCATCTACAAATAAGGTGTACATATACGCTCCGGAAAGCAAAGTGCTTGCATCTACCTGCACCCTATTTTTTCCGCTACCAGATAGATTTATTTCTTTCAAAGTCCTTCCACCTTTATCAGTAATCACCATTTTTGCCATCGTCACTTTTGATGGTAGTGAATAATTAATGGTGGTTGTTTTTGCAAATGGATTAGGAATATTTTGCTCTAATGAACTTTCGCTTAATACAACATTCTGAGATTTAATATCTGCCTTCTCAGCAAATGTTGAAATAATAGCTTCTAACTTTTCAAGTCGAGCTTTCAAATCATCGTTTTCTTTAGACAATTCTTGTACAGATTTTACTAGAGGCACAACAAATTCAGCATAGCGAATGCCATAATAATCATCAGCATTTTTAGGTGCATCTACTCCGCTAAAGTCATACTTAATTTCTTTTGCAACTTTCTCTACATCTTGTGCTAAGAAACCGGTATAAACTACTTGCTCCTTTTCATTTATTCCTTTTAGATATAATGCTCTTTCTTCAGGATCCTGATTGTCTGTTGCTTTAGTTTCATTTACATATTCACTCATCTTTGTAGCATCCAAATGATAGGTGACCGGGTTAAGTTTATTGATAAATGCTAATCCGGGTACATCCCCCTTAATATCTTTCTTAAACCTCTTATCACTTAAGGTGGTCCAACCAACCTGACCTCCTATGCTTGTTGTGCTACTGCTACCTATTCTAACTTGATAACTAGCTGAAACTGTAGATAAATATCCAATAGCTATAGATTGAGAAATACCACTGACACTTGACGCTGCTTTGTGCCCAATAAAGGTAGATCCACTTGTAGTTTTGTATGAACCTGCATTCCAACCCAATGCATTATTAAAACTTTGGGATGTATTTGCTGCAAGTGCATACATTCCAATGCCTGTATTGTAATTGCCAGTTAGATTTTGTGTCAAAACTTCACCACCCACACCAGTATTTTGTTTGCCATTGTTATTAAATAATGTTGAAATCCCGATTGCTATGTTTTCAGCCCCGGTATAATTCTGACTTAGGCTGTTATCACCAACTGCAATATTACTATTACCGGAACCATTTGCACTCAATGCATTATTACCTACTGCAATATTATAAGATCCTGTAGTATTACTTTTTAAGGCAAATGCGCCATTTGCAACATTATTGATGCCGGAAATATTGCCATATAAAGCCGAACGACCTGTTGCGGTATTATTGCTTCCAAAAGTGTTAGAGAATAAAGTCTTAGACCCCAAAGCTGTATTTCCAAATTCATAATATTCAAAAACCCCGGTATCAATATCACCAATGCTATCGCCGAGTACTTGATTGTACAAAGCGGAATCTCCGACGGCTACCATATTATTTGCAATGGTACTTTTATACATTGCCGCCCTACCTATTGCTACATTACTGTAACCTGACACATTGCTATACAAAGCAAAATTTCCGAAAGCTGAATTGCTATTTCCTGTTTTGTTCAAACGTAAGGTAGAAATACCAAAAGCAGCGTTATATCCACCTGTAGTGTTGGACAGTAAAGCAGAACCTCCAAAAGCAGTATTATAACTACCCGAAGTATTTGCCTTTAGGGCACTTAAACCTACTCCACTATTATTAGAACCAATAGTATTCGCCAATAAACAATTGCCCCCAATTGCAGTATTGTTGAACCCTGTTGTTGTGGCTTTTAATGCTCTGTACCCAAATGCACTGTTTCCATTTGGCACAAGGTTTAGACAAGCTTCGTAGCCAAAAATGGTCTGGGTTTTTACATCACTATGGTTTATGTACCCTGCCTGCAAATTATTTACTTTAAAAACCAATGGCTGCAAATCAGTAGTTCCGACAAAGTTGGTTCCGGGCACAGTAGCAGCATTTCCAATTAGACTCCAGTCTTGGGCTAGGAGTGATTGGCAAGAAGCGAACATCAAAGCGAAAGCGAGAATTTTTTTCATAAATAGAAGTTTAAGGTTAAAAATGAATGTTTTACTCAAAAAGTAAATTAAATATAAAACAAGATATTTAAAATTCTACGTAACCGACAAAATAAATTTAAAATTATTTCAAGGTCAAATTCACCCTTTACATACAAAAACATCAATATTTGCGTTTACAGTGGAAATATCGACCAATGAAGCCATTTCTTATAATCTTAAGCCTGGTATTTTTTACCACAATTTCCAATGGTCAAAAAGCAATAGTTGCAATAAAAGACAGTGCCTGTATAGGATGGAAAGTAATCATAAATGGGAACACATCTGTTTGCAGACCCGGCACCATTCAGTTTACCGCTAGCGAACAGGGAGGTACATGGAGTAGCAGCAACATTAGTGCGGTCGGCACCATCAATCAGAATGGGCTGTTTTCTACAGGTAGCAGAGCAGGAACAACCAAAATCACTTACATTGTTTCTAATGCCAACGGCTGCAAGGATACTGCTATACAATGGATTACCATCTTGGATAAGCCCAATGCAGGTATCATTTCAGGTGACAACAAAATTTGTATGGGAGGAACCATACAATTTACAACCACAGGCACCGGCGGCACCTGGAGCAGTAGCAACATCAGTGCGGTTGGCTCTATAGACCAAAACGGATTGTTTACTACCGGTACCAATGCAGGTACAACCAAAATCATGTACATCGTAACCAATGCAAATGGATGTAGCGATACCGCCTTTAAATGGATTACCATTTTAAATAAACCCAATGCAGGTATCATTTCAGGAGATACAACAGTATGCATGGGCCGGTCCATTCGTTTTACTTCCAGCAGAAGCGGTGGTACGTGGAGCAGTAGCAACATCAGT
>JANPHE010000130.1:0-8951 GCA_031424295.1 Segetibacter sp.
CAACTTGTAGTTCAGCTACCAAAGGAACAGCAAAGTATGAAAGTGACTGGAAAATTGTGGTTTTATTGTGCTGATAATGCGTCCAATGATCGTAAACTATTAATGGAAACCAACAGTGATGGCGCGATGGTTATTGATAAAACAAAATTGGCAAAAACAAACTATCAAGTGAAAGTAAGTTGGCTGGTTGGGCAACAAAAGTTCTATAAAGAAGTGAATATTGATATTCAATAATGAACTGGCAGATTTTTATATCGGCATTTGGTCTTGGACTGCTTAGCAGTTTTCATTGTGTAGGTATGTGTGGTGCTATAGCCTTCTCGCTGCCAACGCAGCATTTGTCTTCAATAAAAAAAGCAGTCGGAATATTGTCTTACAACGCAGGTCGCATAATAACGTATGCTACCGTAGGCATTTTTTTTGGTGTGCTCGGAAGGCAAATAAACATCCTTGGCTTTCAACGGTGGTTTTCAATTATAGCAGGGTTGACAATTCTTCTCATCGTGGTTCAAACCTACTTGAGAAAACCTATTCTTCATTTTCCCGGGTATAGCGTGGTTAACGCATTTGTTCAAAAACTTATTGGTAAATATATTTCTAACCCATCCATTTCCGGCACCTTTTTGCTTGGAGTGGCGAATGGTTTTTTGCCATGTGGCTTGGTATACCTGGCGCTGACGGGTGCATTGGCTGCGGGAACCATCGAGGGGTCGGCATTCTTTATGATTGCTTTTGGCTTGGGTACTTTTCCAGCAATGTTTTTACTATCGTACTTTGGAGTTTTCATTAGCATCAGCACACGAAACACCATACGCAAAACAGTGCCGTATGTAGTAGCATTTATGGGTCTGTTGCTTATCATGCGCGGTGTGGGTCTTGGTATTCCATATCTCAGTCCGTCTATAGCTATTAGCAATGGGCAGGTAGAGAGTTGTCACTAACTGCTGTAAATGAAAAAGCGGCCCCAATCCCAAAGGAATTGAATATTAATAAACTGTGAAGATGTTTGATCTTGTTCGACCCCAGAGTGGGTCGAATTTCTTCACCTGCAAGCTGTCACATAATGTAGGCTGTTGGTGAATAACACAACCGCGGCTTAATATATTTACACTTTAAGATTAATTGCTACTTTTTGAAACTACATAGTTACAAAAAGTCTAAATTTGTTCTATTTATTTAATTTACACTCAATTAAATTTATGAAACAACTTTTCGCCTTACTCACATTTCTCACTTGCCAATGTTTAATTGAAAATTATAGTTATGCACAGCAGGCAAATGTTCAGTGGGCATTGGGAATGGGCGGTACAGGTGTTGATGAGGGGTATTCAGTATCCATTGATCCTTTAGGCAATATTCTCACAACTGGAACTTTTAAAGGCACAATAGACTTCGATCCCGGACCGGGAACAAGCCTTTTAACAACAGGAGCCAATTCTGAAATTTTTATAGCAAAATTTGATCCTGCAGGAAATTTAATTTGGGCAAAAAAGATAGGCGGATCCGGATCAAGTGCATATGCTTTGGCCGTCGATTCATTAGGCAATGTTTATACATCGGGTACATTTTCAGGAACGGCGGATTTCAATCCAGGTTTAGCGCAATACAACCTTACATCCGCAGGTCTGGGTGATATGTTTGTTTCAAAGCTGGACGCGTTTGGAAATTTTGTATGGGCAAAGCAATTTAAAACAAATTCACTAGGAGTAAATTCTTATGACCTAACGATAGACGACTCTGGAAATGTTTACACAACTGGACGATTTCGGGGTACAGTTGATTTTGATCCCGGCATTGGAGTATATAATATTACCAGCATGACAAGTGCCATATTTATTTCAAAATTAAACGCATCAGGTGATTTTGTTTGGTCAATTTCTGTAGGTGATTCTGGTGAAGATATTGGGTACGGAATAGATATTGATGCCTCGGGATATATTTATGCTACAGGCATTTTCGAAGGAACAGTAGATTTTGATCCGGGTGCAGTAGTGAACTTTTTAACCTGTGGAGCTTATGAGGGAGTTTACATTGCCAAGTTTGGCAGTGGAGGTAATTTGGTCTGGGCCAAACAATTTAGCGGATCTGCAAACATTTACTTAAGCAATCCCAAATTAGTATTAGACTCTGCTGGATCGATTTATTGCACTGGTGAATATTCCGGTAATGTAGATTTTGACCCTGGTACTTCAAATTATATTCTACCGGGCGATCAGGCTATTTATATTTCAAAATTAGATTCTTCAGGCAATTTTATCTGGGCTAAATCTATAAAGGGTTCAAATCCGGGAACTGGCGGTAATAACTCCATATATCAACCTTCATTAGCTGTAGATATTGCTGGAAATGTACAAGTAGCAGGAAAGTTTTTCGGAGAACCAGACTTTGATCCTGGTCCTGGGATTAATAAACTAGCAGCAACAAATAACAATACATCCGACATCTTTATTTTAAAATTAAACAATTCAGGCGATTTTATTTGGGCAAATAAAATTGGTGGCATGGGTTCAGATTATGCAAATTGCATTATCGGTGATAAAATGGGAAATTCATATATTACTGGTGGGTTTGATGGGTGGGGTTCTCCTGTAGACTTTGATTTTAATACAGGAACAAATTTGCTCACTTCTGCAGGTATTCAAGATATTTTTTTGCTCAAAATCAGTCAGTCCGTATTGCCATTAAATGTTGTTGGTTTTTCAGCAAAGGCCACCAGCATTAAACACATCGAGCTGGCGTGGCAAATTGCTCAATCAGAAAGCATCAATAAATTTTTGGTGGAAAGAAGTTCAAACCTCAGGGATTTTTCTTCCGTTGGAATGGTGAACGCTTCTGGCAACAACATCATTAAAAATTATTCATTTACCGACGTAAATCCTATTATAGGAAGCAACTTTTACCGCCTTAAAATCTACCAAAAAAATGGCTCGTTTACTTATAGCGAAGTAAAGTCAGTATACCTAAGTAGCGATAAACGATTAAGTATTTTCCCCAATCCTGTAAAGGATGTTTTACAAATACGTTTTTCGGGTGAAAATGAAACAGGTATTTTAAAAATTGTAGATGCTTCAGGTAAAATCGTAATTCAACAACCAGTTCAATTAAGTGGATATTTTTTATTGCCGATCAATGTAAAAGGCCTTGAATCGGGAAGATATTCTTTGTTATTAGAAACAGTTGCTTCAAAAAAGTTGTTAGAATTTATCAAGCTATAGTTCCGCAGGTGTTCTTCACCTGCAAGCTTGCACATAATTTTGGCTGTTGGTGAAAAATACCAACAGCGCCGAAAACTGCTGCAAATAAAAAAGCTGCCCGAATTACAAGCAGCTTTTGTTTTCCAATTTTTTTGTCTTATCGCTTTCTTCCAGACCATTCATCTATTTTTTTCTCCAGAACATCCAGTGGCAAAGCGCCATCTTTCAATATTTCATCATGAAATTCAGCAAGGTTAAATTTGTTGCCCAAATCTTGTTCAGCTCTTTTTCTCATTTCGGCTATTTTTAATGCGCCTATTTTATAACCAAGTGCCTGCCCCGGTATAGCCATGTATCTTTCTATCTCCATGGTGGCATATTGTTCATCGGTTGCTTCATTGCTCATCATATATTTGATGGCTTCTTCGCGGGTCATGCCTTTGGTATGGATACCCACATCCACCACCAATCGGATGGCTCTATGTATTTCATCGCCCAATGCAGCCATGTACTGATAGGGATCTGTGTACAATCCTAATTCTTTGCCCAGCGATTCGCAGTACAAAGCCCATCCTTCTGCATAAGCATTGTTTCCACCAAATCGCCTGAATGCAGGCAAGGAAGTGTCTTCCATTTGCAACGATATCTGGTAATGGTGCCCTGGTATAGCTTCATGCAAAAACAAGCTTTCCATTCCACTGGTTTGATTGAATTTAGTTGCATCTAAAATGGGCACATAAAATATTCCGGGCCTGCTACCATCAGGCGAGCCCTGGTTGTATTCTGCACTGGCACTGGCTGCCCTAAAGTCTTCTGTTTGCTTGATTACAAATGGAGTTTTAGGTGTGTGGTTAAACATTTTGGCCAGGTTAGGTTCAATGCGCTTTTGAATTGATTCGAAAGCAGATAATACTTCGCGGGGCGTTTTGTAAGGCGTGAACCTGCTATCAGTTCTCATGAAGTTAAAAAATTGTTGTAGGTCGCCTTTGAAGCCAACAGCTTGTTTAACGCTATCCTGAAGTTTCCGAATTCTGGCAACTTCATTCAATCCAATCTGGTAAATTTCTTCGGGTGTTTTATTGGTGGTGGTTTGTTGTTGAATAAGAAAATTGTAATAGGCTTCTCCGTCCGGCAATGTACCGATGCCCGAAGTTGTTCTTGCTTTAGGCAAGTATTCATTTTTTAAAAAATCCCCTAATTTTTTATAAGATGGAATAAGCTGTTCATTGATCAGATTTTTGTAAGCAAGTGACAATCTGCTTTTATCTGCCTCACTAAAATCTGAAGGAAATTTCCTTATCGGACTATAAAAAAGATTGGCTGTATCTACTTTCTGCATTGCCTCCATTTGAGGAATCATTTTTGAGACCAATGCTTTTGGCAATGTCCAACCATTTGCAATTCCTTTTTTAAAGTAAACAATAGCGCTATCGCTCCAGAGCGAAAAACCAGTTGCTCTTGACAACCAGTTATCATAATCTTTTACTGTTTTAAATGGTTGCTGACCTTCTCCGCTTCCCAGCTGACCAAGGGTTAGTGTAACACCCCAAAACTGTTGAAAGGGCATGTAATTATCATGAAAGGTTAATCCCTCCAGGTTTAATTGCATTTCTCTTTTAAAGACATCGTAACTAAGTCTATCTTGTCTGTTTAGGTTTTCTCTTTCATAAACATTGATGTAGGTTAGGTATCTGTTGTAAAATTCTCTCAGCACTGTACGAAAACTATCTGTAAAATCTATGTTGAGCAGGTTATTGTATCTATTATCTCCATTCGCTGTGGCTTCAAGTGGAAACAGTTTCAGCCTATCCTGGTAGTAGTTGTCAAACATTGTCGCCATTTCACTATTGGCTTCTTTACCTGGATTGGTGTTGCTTAATTTGCATGATAAAAACATCATAGAAATGAGCGCAATCAAGAAAATGTATTTCATGTTGTTAATTATTGAAGCAATAAAACTAAGTAATTGTTTTGTGTAGAATGAAATAAGATGACAAATAGAAATGAGGCAAATTATTTGGGAAAGTAATTTTTATAATTATTACTCGATTACTGTCGTATGTAGTGGTATGTATTTTCCAATTAATGAAATAAGAATAAACCCACTAAAAATAAGATGGAAAAAACTAAGAAAACGCCACTTATAATGTTTTGAATCTTCATAACTTTTTTTATTCTATAGTCATCTGAAAGAACAATATCCATGACAGAATAGTGTAATTGAAAGTCATAATCGCCGCTTTTTTTAATATAAAGTACAATTTTGATTACAAAAAGGAGCAAAAGCAAAGTAGAACCTCCAAAAATAAAGTTGGAGAAGAAAGAAGTAGACATATGTAAAGGTATTTTTTTTATCCGCAAGGTTTTGGAGTAATCGGGCAGGAAAATGTTATTTAACATAATGAACTGCGTGGCATCCCCCTCATTTTTCTTTCAGTTGTCACCTTACATTGTGCTAATATCACCTTTTATATTATTTATTATATATAATTAAAATAATTAAATGCTTCATAACCGTTGTGGAAATATCTTTCCTTTTGCTAGCAATCATTATGTAGGAATGGTTTTTTAATACTACATTGGAATTATTGCTCAATATGTCACTTTTTAATTCGATAAAAGTCCGAGTTTTATTCATTCTAGTGCTTTTGCCCTTTATAACAAAGGCGCAACAAATAAACAATGGCGAAAATGATTACGTTGATACTGCTAATAACAAGGATTTAATCGACTGTGTAAATTCCCTTTTCCATTTTCGCTCTCAAAAGATCACAAGGCGAAAAGGTAAAAAAATTTATTTCTCTTTACTGCCAACTTCGGCATCTGTTCCGGGTGGAGGAAAAGCTTTGATTACTTCTACAAGGGCGGGGTTTTATTTGGGCAATAGACGCAACACCTTTCTTTCCAGCGTTTCATTTAGCCCATACCTTAATTTTAAGGGTAGATACTCAGTTTCATTTAGATCAGATATTTACACCAGTCAAAATAAATGGAATGTTCAAGGTGACACACGATTTTCACTTTTTCCTGAATTTGTTTATAACAAAAGTAACCTCACCTATGAAAGTGAAAAATTGCCTATAAGCTATAAGTACATTCGATTTTATCAAACCGTATTAAAGCAGATAAAACCATATTTCTTGGTAGGCTTAGGATATAACCTTGATTATCACATTGGCATTCGATCACTAGTTGATACCGTTTCATTTGCAAAATTTGTAGATTATGAGTATGGAACTCTGCCCAACACAAATTCTTTTTCTTCAGGTATTACGCTTAATTTATTATATGATTTGCGAAAAAATTCTATAAATCCAATGCCGGGATATTATTTCAATTTGATTTACAGGGTTAATCCGCGCTACCTTGGAAATGGTAACAATACTTGGGAGTCGATATATTTTGATGCAAGAAAATATTTTGCATTAAAGGGCAATAAAAAACACCTTATTGCCTCTTGGTTTTATGTTTGGTCAGCATTAAATAAAGGCGTTCCTTACCTTGATCTTCCGGGAATTGGCTATGAGCCCAATCAAAGATCGGGTAGAGGCATCGAACAAAATAGGCATCGGGGTAAAACCCTCATGTACTTGGAAGGTGAATATAGGAGCAACATCACATCCAATGGCTTACTTGGTTACGTAGTGTTTGCAAATGTTAATTCGGTTACAGGTCTTGACAATGGCATTTTTAATTCACTACATCCATCCATAGGCACCGGATTGCGAATAAAATTTAATAAGAAGTCCGACACCAATATTGCCATTGACTATGGGATCAGTAAAAGCAATTCGGGATTTTCATTTTCATTGGGAGAAGCGTTTTAATAGTTCGTTCTTTCATGCAATATTATTTACCAAACGCATATGAATCTATGAGGAGCCATTTAGCACATTTCCTAATAAGTACAACCGGAAATACTCCTAAAAACTTGTAATGGTCATCTTTTGTAACAGGAACCAAATAAATTTTAAAGAACAATAATTTATCAGTTTCACAATCTTCATTACCTTACCAAAACCTTTATTACATTTGCTCACTAACAATTATTAATGGAATATAATACACTTCGAAACCATTTGATCATGAAAGAATATGGCAGACATATTCAGAAAATGGTAGAATACGTGCTGACAGTTGAGGACAGAACAAGGCGCCAGCAACAAGCACAGATGGTCATTGAACTAATGGGTTCATTAAATCCGCATTTGAAAAATGTGGACGATTTCAGGCATTTATTGTGGGATCACTTGTTTTTTGTAAGCGATTTCAAATTGGATGTTGATTGCCCTTATCCTATACCTACAAAGGAAACCTATAAAATAAAACCTGACCCACTACCTTATCCTAAACGGAAGCCCAGATATTCTCATCTTGGAAAGAATTTGGAATTGGTAATTGACAAAGCGCTGAAAGAACAAAATCAAGAAAAGCGTACTGGTTTCGCTACCTCCATTGCCTACTACATGAAGCTGGCTTATAGCACTTGGCATAAAGAACTAGCTCATGACGATTCTATAAGAGCAGAGTTGAATAAAATTACAAATGGACAGCTTGAGTTTGATAGCACACCTTTTGTAAAGCATTTTCGCCCTGTAGAAGGTCGTGATGGCTTTGGAGACTACCGCCCTAAGAGAAGTGGTGGCGGACAGTTTAGAGATAATCGCGGAGGCGGTGGTACTGGTCGCGATAATCGTGGTCCCAATGGTGGTCGGGATAATCGGGGTACTGGTGGCAGTCGCGACAATCGTGGTGGTGGGGGTGACAACCGCGGTACCGGCGGTGATTCTCGTGACAACAGGGGTGGTAAATTTGGTGGAGGTAACAAAAAGCGTTTTTAGTGAGTAGTTTTCAAGTAACAGGCGGCAGAAAACTTCATGGAGAAATCGTTCCGCAGGGAGCGAAAAATGAAGCTTTACAAATTATTTCAGCAGTATTGCTTACTCCTGAAAAGGTAACTATTACCAATATTCCGGATATCATAGATGTAAACCTGCAGATTCAACTCTTGCAGGAGATGGGTGTAAAGGTAGAACGGATAAGTAGAGATACCTGCATATTTCAGGCAGATGATGTAAATGTTGATTACCTGGGTTCGGATGAATTCAGGCTCAAAAGTGGCAGGCTTCGCGGTTCCGTTATGCTAGCTGGTCCTATGCTTTCGAGGTTTAAAAGTGCCTATATCCCAAAACCGGGAGGTGATAAAATAGGAAGGCGGAGACTTGATACCCACATTCTTGGATTTCAGAGGCTAGGAGCTGATTTTCATTACGATGATAGAGAGTCGTTCTTTCACTTGACTGCTGATTCGTTAAAAGGCGTACATGTATTACTAGATGAACCATCTGTAACAGGTACGGCTAATATCCTGATGGCATCTGTGATGGCCGAAGGGACAACAACTATCTACAATGCAGCTTGCGAACCTTACCTGCAACAGCTTTGCAAAATGCTAAATAGCATGGGTGCTAAAATTACAGGCATAGGCAGCAACTTTTTGTCTATAGAAGGTGTGTCATACCTTGGAGGAACAGCACATCGAATGCTACCTGATATGATAGAAGTTGGCAGCTTTATTGGTATGGCAGCCATGACCCAAAGCGAATTGACCATTAAAAATGTAGGCCTTCAGCACCTCGGTGTTATTCCTGAAAAATTTGCTCAATTGGGAATCAAAATGGAAATGAGGGGCGATGATATATACATACCTGCTCAAGATAAATATGAGATACAAACCTTTATGGATGGATCTGTATT
>JANPHE010000131.1:0-1946 GCA_031424295.1 Segetibacter sp.
TACGGGGCAAGGATGTATGATGGGCAGATTGGAAGATGGCACGGCATTGACCCCAAAGCTGACCTTGATAGAAGGTGGTCACCCTATAGATATGCTTATAATAACCCTATGATATTCATAGACCCTGATGGAATGAGAGAAGATTGGGTTAAGAATAATGAAACAGGAGATTATGAATGGAAAAATGAAGTTACATCAGCAAGTAACACTCCTGCAGGTTATACTTATGTTGGAAAGCAAGATGATGCCGTTGTAAAAGATTTGGGCTATAGTACAGCACCCACAACGGTGACGACCACTAAAACGGGAGTTATTCATACTGATGTCGAAGAAGGTGATGCTGCAAAACATATAGGGGGTTATACGGCAGGGCATGCTGTAACAGTAAAGGTTTCAACGACAACTCAAGTAAGTGCTGATGTAACAACAACTTTTGATAAGAACTTGAACATGTCGAAAACATTCAATGGCTTGAGAGAAAATATCTCAATGGTGGTAACAACAAGTAGTGATGAAGCATTAAAGGCAACAGCACAAGTTGGTATGGGGGCAAATGGGCAACAAGGTCAATTTAGTTTAGGAGAGCCTGCACCTTCGCCAGATGGAGACATTAAGCAAGCGGGTGCTACTTATCTTAATGGTAGTGTTACAATGACTTCTAACCAAGCGAAGCAAGGAACACACTTTACTAGTTTAAATATTTCAGGTACCTTTTTTAGACCAACAACTGATGGACCTGCTTATGTTATGCCCTCAATATTATCAGGACAATTAAACCCTTTAACTCCTCTTAAGTATTCACAATTCATACCACCGGTAAGACCTAAACAATAATGATTATGTTGAAAACAAATCAAGCGGCAACTATTATTTTTTTTACTTTAATTTTTTACTCTTGCAAAGGGCAATTGACGGCAAATGATTCCTGTACTATGAACTTTAAAACAGCCAGAAATTTGGCATATTCAAATCCTACACGTCAATCGGCTTTAGACTCGGCTTTATACTTAGCAAATGAAAGTATGCATTGTGACAGTATAAGAAAAGCAGTTGTTGATTTTAAAATTACGCTATTAGTTAGTATGAAAAATTATGGTGAAGGAATTAGGTTTATTGATTCGCTAAAAGACAGTGATTTTACATATGGGTATAAGAAAAAATTTATGGCTAAAGGGTTACAAGCCTTAAGATATAATGATGAGAAAGATAACATTAATCGAGACTTAATTTATAGGGAGATTGTAAAGGAGATTGAACAGTATATTAGCAAACAAAATGTTAGTAGCAAGGAGTTTAATGAAGCTTATACTGACTTGTTTTCTATCAAAGAAAATTATTTAGAGGCTAATCAAATTAATAAAGAGGTTGAAGCTTTAAAAAATAAATATCCTGATAAACAATCGTTTTTTGACTTTTTTAAGAAGTAACATAGGTAATATACCGAGTTTAGCAGTTTGAAAAGATAATAAAGGGAAAATAAAAAGAGAGTTCAACGACCCTCTTATTTTTATTTAGCGAAAGCCTTTTTAGCTTTATGATGCGACAGCGCCATGTCGATAAGTTAGTAAACTTTATCTTTTTTTCGCCTCTTTGTCTTCGTAAGTTCTCCTTTCCAAGCCATGAGTTTAGCCAAGGGAACCTGCGAAGAAAAAATTTTTGCCTATAAAGGTTCTCTCCTTCATATTCAATTGGCATCAGCAAAGACAATCTGCATTCGGTTTTATGTTCCCATTTTTTGATTACCTTTCAACATCACAATGTTCTTTGAAAGCTGTACCAACAATCTTATCCGTTCGGGTTAATAAGGATCACATTTATTTTGTGGGGACTAAGCAAAAAGTTTATGTAGCCTGAATAAGAAAAAGGGTACATCTACTACACCTCTTTGATTGGCTCTGAATAGTTTTATTTTTGAATTGAATGATTCTGCGTTTGCATTTGTATTT
>JANPHE010000132.1:0-25168 GCA_031424295.1 Segetibacter sp.
CTTGTACCCATTGCCCAAATTGTATGGTAAGTGTGCTGAATTTTTGTTTTAAAAGTGGCAGGGTATCGGTAAACTTTGCTATTTGAGATGAAAGAAAATACAGCATACCCCCAAATACAATAAAAGCCAACAAAATTGTAAGGGTGATTGACAAGATATTTGGTATTTTACGTTTTCGAAACCAGGTATATACAGGGTTCAATAAAATAGCAAAAACCATGGCAAATGCAAGCGGAATCATAATGGCTTGCAAATTGAATAATACATATATCAGCAGAATAACGCCAAATAGAATTACGGTTGCTTTTAGATAAAAGGGATATTGTTTTACAGGCATAAATGGAAGGTTTGCTGGTTACAAATGAAAAGCTATTAAAAACCGGACCACACGTATATTTTGGCACATTAAAATCTTTGCGGGGTATGCTTGTGTACAAAGGAAGTTTGTAAAAAAATACATTTCTCAGTAAATATACTTAGAATGTGAATAGCACCACTGCTGTATAGTATAGAGGTTTGCAAAGTGACGTAGCCTTAGTTTGTTGCACAAGGGCTCTGAAAAGCAGGAGATACAGGAAACCAAAATGGAAAGAAATCAATGAAGAATAACAACTGTGGTTGAAAAAAAAATAACTATTTTAACTCGTCATTCCCCCGCTGTTAGTATTCTTCACCTACAGCCTAGAACGTGGGCAATTTTTCATATGAAAAGCACATCAAAATGCGAAAAATCGCACTATTTACCAAGCACGTTTCTCTATGTGAAAAATATTCAGGATATTAGTGTCTGAAAGATGAGAACCCTTGACCACGAATATATGTTTGCCACCGCCATCAGCTTCCCGGGATTGACTGTTGACATAGAACCCGTTGAGGTAAACGTAATGGACATGTGGCAAAAGCCTGTGTTGCCAAAAAATAAAGAAAATTATACCTGGAAGCTGTCTGTGCAGGTAGGTGCAGATACAAAGTGCTCAGATGAGTATGATGAATTTACCATTTACCTGAATGCAACTTTGAACATGACCCGCAATAAATATCACGTCGTTACTATGAATACCCTGCACGGCTATCATATTTCCAAACTACAGTACCACCAGAAAAAATACAACAGACTATTCAGGACGATCATTGAAGAGTCGCTGCAACAGGCTGGCATTCTGCTCAGCAAGGCAATAACCAACACTGAATACGAAGGTTTTCTATTGCCTGCATATACGGAAGCCGAACTAGATGCCCTGGCTGCTGATGAAAACTTTCGTAACTACGTACAATATGAACCTGACGAAGAGCAATTTACACCCGTACCCAAAGAACTTCGGCAGCCTTACCGTGACCGTATAAACGAATTGGTAAAACTGATGGACGACTACGACGACAGGGAAGACATTTATAAGACGGAAATAACTCAGGCACTTTATAACGAATGGTTTACAGAATGGAGTAAACTCTACCCATTGATGATGGATTATCATTACATCAGCGCACACCACGTTATGCATTTACTTGCCAACATCCTTTGCACGATGGAAACCTCTATGCACGAAAAGAACCTACAGCCTGAAGGAGGCGTTTTGAAATTTTATAAAGGAGTAAGAGACCTGTATATTGAACTGGAGGAAACATACAAAGGCATGATTGAACAAAACTGAAAGTGCAATTTAGGCAACGCTTAGTTTGCCGGTCGCAACTTGCTTTTGATGTTGTATGTAAGTCCGCTTTGCAAGACCTTAAACAAGCCTGAGGAATACTTACAATAGCAGGGAAGTATAGAAGTTTTTAAAAGAATACCATTAAAAAAAATTAATGTCTTCAGTAGTATTCCCTTACCGGGCTGTATAGCATAAGTTACTATATTGCAGCCATTTTTACGTTAAATTAATCCCAAGACTTTTATAAGTATATGAGAATTACATCCATCAACCGTCATTGTATTCTGCCTGTCTGCATTTTACTACAAAAATGGTTTTTTGCAAACAAGGGTTATTTTTCGCTCTGCGCATTCCTCTTGTTTTCTGTAGCATCATTTACTCAACCAAACATTACCTCCTTTTCTCCTGCTTCAGCACCGGCAAACAGTACACTTACCATTACGGGTACCGGGTTTGCTCCATCCGTAAATGGCAACATTGTGTTTTTTGGGCCGGTAAAAGCTGTGGTCAATTCAGCCACTCCTACATCATTGGTGGTAACTGTGCCTTTCGGCTCAGGCTACCAACCCATTTCGGTTACTGCCAATAACCTAACTGCCTTGTCCGCTATGCCTTTTGCGCTCAGTTTTCCTGGCGGAGGTGCAGTTTCATCAGGAATGTTTGATCCGCAACTTTCGCTGGTCACTGATCTTCATCCAAACACAGTAGCCTTTGCTGATTTCAATGGAGATGGTCGTGCTGACATAGCAACTGCCAATAATTATAGCACTGCAGGACAGCCTGCTTCCATTACTATATTAAAAAATAAGAGCTTGCCACAAACCATTGCTTTTGATACGGCAAGAAATATAAGCAGTGGAGTGCTGACATTTGCAGTGGCTACCGGCGATCTTAATGCCGACGGAAAGCCAGACCTGGTGGCCGTAAGCATAGCCAATAAATCACTTGAAGTATATAAAAATACCAGTTCGGCTGGGCAAATCAGTTTTGCATCAAAAAATGATTACGCTACAGGAAACAGTCCATATGACATCAAAATAGCGGACTTCAATGCAGATGGAAAGCCTGATGTAGCTGTTGCTAATTATTTATCTAATTCAATTTCAATATTTAAAAACACTAGTAGCGGCACAACCATATCATTCACAGCCGCCATACAGATCACTACGGGGTTAGCTCCTGAGTCCATTGCTATAGGAGATTTTAATGGCGATGGTAAGCCCGATATTGCCACTTCTAACGAATTGGCGAATACGGTTTCCATTTTGAAAAATACCTCTGCATCATCAGTACTTTCTTTTGCTTCTAAAGTTGATTTAACCGTTGGGGATCATCCAATGGGTATTGCTGCCGGAGACCTTGATGGAGATGGAATGATTGATCTTGCGGTATCAAATTATTATTCATACAATATTTCTATCCTCCGCAATGTAGGATCGGGAGGTGCCATTACATTTGTAAAAACAAATCTAGCATCTAGTGCAAGTTCTAACTCCATTTCAATCGGTGACCTTAATGGTGATGGCAAACCGGATTTGGTAGTACAGGGTTCACCCATCCTGCTATACCAGAATAATAGTTCTTCTGGAACAATTAACTTTTCGCAGTACAACGAAAAGTATGTATATCCTTACTCCAGGGTTATAGCGATTGGCGATGTAGATGGCGACGGCAAAGTTGACATGGTGGGCGAAAATTATTCTGGCAGTAATATAATGCTTTACAGGAACAAGGCTAATGAGCCATACATATCTTCCTTTACTCCAACGGTTGCTGCATCCGGCAGTGTGATTACCATCACAGGGGGAAATCTTGGCCTTGCAAGTGACGTCACCATCGGAGGGGTGGCGGTTACCTCATTTACAGTCGTTAATGCTAACACTATCACGGCAATTGTTGGAGCGGCTCATTCCGGCGATGTTACCGTTACTACGCCTTATGGTATTGCCTCTAGGGGCGGCTACGTATTTCCGGGACCACCCGCTATACAATCCTTTACACCTACAACGGGTACAGGAGGCACTGTAATTACTATTACCGGTATCAATTTCGTAGGAACGACAGAAGTAAAATTCGGTGGTATCCCCGCTTCTTTCCGGGTTATATCGGCCACTATTATCAAAGCAAATCTTTCATTAGGAGCCTCTGGAATCGTTCGTGTAAAAAATGCTTATGGCAGCGACTCTTTGCCGGGATTCAATTTTGCACCTCCTCCCAGAATAATCTCTTTTACACCTCAACATGGTCCGACTGGTTCAGTTGTAACCATTTCAGGAGAGAACTTTAGCCCATTAATTCAGGAAAACACAGTGTATTTTGGCGCCATTAAAGCGCAGGTAATTTCCGCATCGACAACCACCATAAAAGTGATTGCTCCAGCAGGCATTAGCTACGATCCTATCCGGCTAACTACGGGAACTGGTGGGTTCATCATTCAAACAAATGAGCCTTTTACCAATACTTTCCCCGGGGCCGTTTCTTTTACTGCCAAATCATTTGCCGATGGGCCTGCATTTTACAGGGGCTTTCATGACCAGGGTGCTTTTTCCCCTACCATGGATTTTGTAAATGGTGACTTTGATGATGACGGCAAACCCGATATTGCTACTGTTGGGCGGATAAATTACAACCCCGCGGTCTCCATCATGAAAAATGTAGGGCAGGTTGACTCCGCAGCTTTTGTACCTTTTGCAAGTTATTCAAACCCCTGTGATCACATATGGGTGGGCGACCTGGACGGAGATCGTAAACTCGATTTGATTACCGAGGAACAAGGTGCTTCAATATTTGCCTACAAAAATACCAGCACCCCCGGCGCTATTTCATTTGCTGTAAAAAGCATAGATACCTCGGTTAACAATATCCAGGTGGTATTTGGATCATCACTTGCCGACATGGATGGCGATGGCAAGCTGGACCTGGTATTGATCAAGAGTGTTGGTGAAGTAGGGATACTAAGGAATTCTACGATCGACGGTGATATTTCATTCGCAAAAGAAGTGGTAGTATTTAACGGAACCGCAGAAGAAGTTTTCGTCTCTGATATAGACGGGGATGGTAAACCGGATATTATCACCGACAATGGATATTATAATTCAGGTGTTCTTTTTTATAAAAACACCAGTTCTGCAGGCCATTTATCCTTCGCTCCTCCCGTAATTTTTTCTAGCGGCTGGAACTTAGGAAATATCATATTGGCTGATATAAATGGAGATCATAAACCTGATCTTACGCTCATTGAATTATATACCAATAAATTATCCATCTATCAAAATAACAGCGATACTTCCGCAATAAAGTTTTCGCGGGTTTACAACATTCCTTTACCTCAAAACCCGGGTAAACTGGTAGCAAACGACCTTGATGGAGATGGCTTAACAGACTTGATTCTGAATGCCGGGAATTTCTTCAATGTTTACAAAAACCTCAGTTCAGGCGGGTCCGTTTCATTTTCCGGTAAAACAAGCATTACACCCCGTTTTACCGGTAATATTTCTACGGCAGATCCTGATATGGATGGCAGACCAGATATCATGATTATGAGCGAAGATTCGCTTCTTGTTTTGACGAATTTTATCGGCAGGCCAACCGATGTAAAGGTGTGCGCTAAGGGGAGTACCATACTAACGTCAGATATAACCGGCACTGCCTATCAATGGCAGCGAAATGACGGCAGTGGCTTTAGTAATATTTCAGATAACACAACGTTTACCGGTACGCATGCAAAGATTTTAAAATTGGCGAATATCCCGGCGGGATGGAATACCCATATATTCAGGTGTTTGGTAAACAGTACTGTTGCCAGTAGCACGTTCCGTTTGATGGTCACTAACCCCGATACGGTTTCTGTTTCCATCACACCCTCTACAGTTGATACCTTATGCCAGGGGTTGTCCATTACATTTACGGCTAATCCAATACACGGCGGTACCGCACCTTCCTATCAATGGTTGGTCAACAATGTACCCGTTGGCGATACCGGTAGAACTTTTGTAGCTAACAACCTGCTGAATAACGACCAGGTAAAAGTAATGGTAACCAGCAATGCTTCTTGTGTGGCACTTGCCGGCGCAGGCAGTAACATTGTTCAGGTAGCCGTCCAGGACTTACCACGCCCGGTTACCGCGGTCAACGGGAAAATTATCATGGTTACTAATCCGCAACAGGGTGCCGGTTATACCTGGCAGGTTAAAGTATCGCGGTCTTGGGTGGATTTTTCTCCTTTGTCAACAGGAACCAGCTTTACAGCAGATAGCAGTGGTGTCTACAGGGTCAGGGTTAAAAAAAGTAATTGCACAGCCGTATCCGAAGGTCAGAATATCGGCATCATAGCAACTCCCACACGTCATGAGATATTTTATGGACCAAATCCTGCTTCCGGTACATTTCATATTGATTCACTAAATGCTGCAGATCAATGGCAAACTGTGCAGGTGTATAATTCATTTGGCGCGCCGGCAACTCCTCCTTTTAATATTGTTGGCCAGGCGTCCATTACGTTAAAGATTCAAATGCTAAATCAAGGCTTGTATTTCGCAGTATTACGAAGAAGTAATGGAACTCCGCTGACAATTAGGTTTATTAAAATTTAAATAGGGTTTTATGCGCTAAAAAATTTTAGGCCGCGGTTGGTATTCTTTACCAACAGTTTGCAACAAAATCAAATTTGCATATGAAAAACCTATAAGGGCAAAAAAGTAAACAATAAATACAGATTAATAGCAACCTAACTTTCAACCGGACTCAACTTGTCCCGACCCTCTTTCGGGAGTCCTTCTTTTCATTGTAAATCGAAGTGATCCTGTGGAATACTTCGACTTGCGGTGATAATACCCTGCGGCAATGCTATCAGCTTGAAGTTTGCAACACCCAACAGCTAAAAATACTACACGAAAAATGCCTACCAATAAGGGCAGATGCGCCACCGTTTTTCGGAGGCTCGTGGAGTTTCTACGGTGGTTCGTTGGCTCGCTAAAGCGTTCGTCAGATACCTACGAATGCCCGTGGAGAAGCTACGGTGGTTCAGTGGCTTTCTACGGTCGTTCGTTGGATCGCTACAGCGTTCGTCAGGGTTCAACGAATGCCCACAGCCTACCCTTGGACGCTCTTTGGGGTTCCACAAAGGTTCGTTGAGTTTCCACGGGTTTCCGCAGAGGTGCAATGAGTGGCAGTAGAAATTCTACGAGTGCCCGCAGAAATTCTACGAACGTTCGTAGAAAAAAATTGGGGCCAATAAATTTTATATGATAATACATATCAAATTATTAAACATTAATGGAATAAAATGCAGCATCAAATTCATCTAAACATTATCCCAATTAAACTGGTAGTGCATAACCAACCTTCCAACAAAAAGCCCAAACTCTCCTTCGAAAGTCTGGGCATTGTATAATTAACCGTCTTTGTTTTTACTAATTACTCACCACCAGTTTTATTGCCTTACATCCATCTACTTTTAGCAGATAGGTGCCGTTTTCCAAAGTGGATGCCGGAACTATTTTTAATACATTTCCCTGAGGAGTATATGCTTTGTTTAAAATAGTTTTTCCTGTTACGTCCATGATCCTCACATTTATTCTTTCAGTTGTTGGTTGACCAAGTTTAACTGTGAAACCCGCTCCGTTTGATGGATTTGGTGTTACCGAAATCTCCTGGTTATTGCTTGAGCCTTTAACTACCGCAATGCCATAAATCGTTACTTTACCATCTTTGTCTACCTGGGTTAGGCGATAATAATTATTGCCATTTGCAGGAACTTCATCTATGGCGCTGTAATCTTTTTTACCGGCAAAATGATCGGCAGCTACCACTTTAGCCATTGGATAGAATTTTTGAGCGTCTGTGCTTTTCTCAATCAGGAAATAATCATTGTTGACCTCAGAAAGCGTTGTCCATTTTAAAGCGATGCTGCCATTGGACTGCCTCGATCCTCCAAATCCAACAATCGTTACTGGTATCACCGAAAGACAATTGGTACCTACTGAATAACTATGCGGTGTAGCACTGGAATTTCGCTCACCACCACTTGGCACCTGATACGTAAAATAAATACTGGTAGGTGTACCATTGGCAATCGCTTTGGTAAATCTAAAATCTGATCCGATAGCAGTCATAGCATATCCCGGATAAGGTCCTGTTGTACCTTCGCGAACATAGATAAAGGCATAAGCGCATCCTGAAATAGGTATAAGTGGATGAAAAGTAAATACCGCATTTCCGCCAATTGTTTCTGCTCTGTAGCTATAATCTCCATTGGCAATGGTGCCGCAAAAGCCTACTGAGTTATTTATTTTGACTACTATTTTTATTAAGGTAGAAAGCCCTGTTAGCGATTCGTTGTCTGTTGCTTTTGCTGCTAGTGTATAATTTCCTGCCGGGGCATTTACCCAGTCATACGTATAAGGATTGCTTACGTCAGTACCTAATAACGAAGCTCCTTTTAGAAAATCAACTTTCGCAATCGTGCCATTGTCTGTAGCTGTTGCTTTGATGGTAAAGTTGGCAGGTTCTGTATACACTGCATTGTTTAAAGGAAAAGTAATGCTCACTTTTGGAACACCCGTAATACCGGTACAGTTTGTTCCTACCTTATAACTGTGTGGATTGGCGCTTGAATTTCTTTCGCCTCCGCTAGGAACCTGGTAAGTAAAATAAACACTTATTGGTGTACTGTCTGCGATGGCTTTTGTATAAGTAAAGTCGCTACCAATGCCCACCATACTGGTTCCTGCATAGCCACCTGTTAAACCTTCACGAATGTAAATAAGCGAATAGGCACAACCAATAATGGGTGTTAAAGGCGTAAAAGTAAAAGTGACAATGCCTCCCGTACTTTCTATTTTGTATTTGTAATCAAGGCTTGTTGCTGTACCGCAGTAGCCATCGCCACTACCACCTGTTACAACTATGTTTACAGCAGCAGATGTTCCTATTAATCCGGCATTATCTGTGGCACGGGCAGTAAATGCATAAGTACCACCATATAAATTGGTGACGTTGTAGGTATATGGCGAAGTGGAATCCACACCAAGTAAATTGGCATCCTTATAAAAGGCTACCTTCTTCACTGTACCATCGGGGTCTGAAGCATTGGCCTTGATGGTGAATGCTGCCGGTGATGCATACGTTGAATTATTGGTTGGTGCAGTGATGCTTGCAACGGGTGGGGTTCCATTAATTTTGTAGAAATAAATATTATCGAGGTAAACAGTACTGCCTGTAGTTCCTTCAAATTTAAATTGCTCAACACTTGCCAATGCGATGGTATTGTATTGCGTTAAAGCAATATCATAACTGTTCCAGCCAGACAAAGTTGGAGTAAGCGTTACTTTTTGCTCAACAAGTACAGGAGAGGTGTTAATCAATGCAACATCAAAGGTGTTACAATTGGAAGTCCACAAATCAAGATGCAGGTAATTCATGGCTGATGCATTGATAGCAGATGCGAACTGTACCCCCTGATAATTGAGGTTGGTGTACTTTTTTGTAGCATTACCTGCAATATTTACATCAGTTACAACTGTACTCTGACTCCAATTTGGAAACCAATCGGTACCTGCTATATTGGTATAAGCGCCACTAAAAAGCGATTTTACATCTGTTGCTACTCGAGTAGGTGGATTGGGTGCAGCAGTTCCAGGCTGTGCTTTGGTCTGCAACATCATGGAGAAAAAAAGGACAGCCAGCAATGTTTGTTTGTACATAGTATTAATCTTTAAAATAGAAAGAAAAAGAAGACAGCCATGTTTAATTAATACCCTGTAAAGCAAAAAGTGGCATGCATCCCTCCGTCATTTTTTAAAAGCCGGGAATATTTTTTTATGAAATGTAAAAATACCCGGCCTATTTCACTACGCTTATTATTATAGTACTTCATTACTACATCATTAAATAGTTGTGATTGAATTGCCATACACTTACACTACGTCAGCATCAAATATTGGAATGGCCTATAGACCTCTATACAATAAACAGCGAAAAAAAATGAAGATGAAAATGCAAGAGAGGTTTAAGTTTCACCCTGGTTAAATTTGATTTTCCATTTCAAAAAATGGGTGTTTATATCTAAAGGGATTTTTGTTTTCATCTAATTTTACAAAATCCACGCATGCTTGCAAATTATTTAAAGTGCGTAAATGCGCATCTGTTGTAGCTTATAAAATAAAAAAGCATTGAATTTCTTCCCAATCTTTTTCAGAATTCAGATAAAGCAAGGGGGCACTTATTTAAAGGCTTATTTACTACTTCAACTATTTTTCAGCTTCAATCAGTGATCCAAGGAAGTCTGTATACATCCTTTGCCATGCCATTTGCGCTGGCTGGTGAGTAAGCAAGTGGTTGTGGAAAATCGTGATGAGATATCCCTTTACTGCTTTGGTAATTCGGCTGTACTTTATTAATTCATTCAATGCTTCTTCAGGAGTATTGTGCTGTTCGAAAATGGAATTGGCGTCCATATAGCAAAAGGGGTAAATAATAAGTGGAGTAGTTGTTTCCTTTTGCAGATCATACCACTGAAAGGGAAGGCAATAAGAAGCCCTGAATCCATTGATGCTTCCATAGCCCATAGAAAAATCTTCAGTAATACCGGAATCTATCAGCAGCCGGTAAGTATTGGGCAAAGCCATTCTAATATAATGCTGCCTGCTTTTATTTACCTTTTTTCCGGTAATATTTTTTAGCAACTCTATTTCTTCCTTTAATAAATGATGCTTGTCACCACTTTGCCACGATGGGTGAATACCAACCGAATAATGCTTATCATGCTCCTTTATCAATTGCCTTAATGCAGAATTATTTGGTGGAATATTCTTATCGTATTTTTTACTGGATTGGGCAAGTAAGAAAAAATATACAGGCTTTAGGTTATAGACTTTGTGCAACTCATCCAGCCATTGATAGTTACCAAACGGATCCTTGATTTTTTTTAATAAAACAGCCATCCTTTGCTTAACCAATTGCCATTTACCGACCGCCATTTCTTTTATTATTCCTGCAGTGTTTCTTACAATTCCTTTGTTTTGGTAACTCCATGCAATGTCTATATCATAAGTAGGTAGAAAATGAAAACTCCGTGTATTTTCCGGCAATTCAGGAAACTTATTTCTAATCATCTTTTCGAAATCAGCCATCCAGATATTAATGACTGGCTGATCTAAAAAACCTTCTCTGAAGGAAAGACTGTTCTCGTGTGCATACCTGCCGTACATGTCTTTAGTATGCTCAACATATTCTTCATAACGGCTTAGTAAATAAAATGACGCAGCAAAAATATCAAAGGGAAAATCCGAATCATTAGTTTGAAAAAATGCCTTTCCATTTTTCCAATCAAAGCATTTGATCACCTGAGGTTTTATATTTTTTTCAAAAAGAAGTTCAACCGGTTTTATCCAACATTCATTGGTTGATATTCTATAGGCTGAATAATTTATTTTAGCACCAATGTTGTAAAGAAAATGTTCTTTGTCGGTAGTAAATTTTAAAGAATGAATACCAAAAGCATTAAGGAGTGTAGAGAAAATAAATTCTACACGGGGAGAAGTCTGTTGTACAAAAATAAGCAGCGGTTCTGTTATCATTGATCATTCAGTAATTGAATGTTTGTTATCGTTTTCCTCTTTCATCCCAGATTTGGTTAAATGTTTTTTGACTGAAATGAAGGTCTTCTCTGTGCGTATTCCAACCTTTAAACAATTTGCCCACCATCCAGTTTTTTATCTTGCCATTTGCCACATTCATTAGGTTGCGATTAAGGCTTCCTGCCTTCCAGGCTTTCCATCCCAACTTTTCTCCAAACGAAGAATATCCAGCTTCTACAGCTTCATGTCTGTTCTCAAGCAGCAATTCGTGAAGGTTAATTTTTACAGGGCAGACCTGTGTACAATTGCCACACAATGAAGATGCAAAACTAAGGTGTTTATACTCATCCATTTCTTTTAAGTGGGGCGTTATCACACTGCCTATGGGTCCGCTGTAAGTGGTATCATAGGAGTGGCCACCAATATTTTTATAAACGGGGCAGGCATTCAGACAAGCTCCACAGCGAATACAATAAAGTGCTTCCCTGGCTTTGGCATCTGCCAGCAATTTTGTTCTGCCATTATCCAGCAGGATGACATACATTTCTTCCGGACCGTCAGTTTCGCCCTGTTGTTTTGGTCCGGTAATGATGCTGTTGTAAACTGTTACTTTCTGGCCTGTTCCAAATGTTGCAAGCAGTGGCCAGAATAAACCAAGGTCAGCCAATGAAGGAATGATTTTTTCTATTCCAATTATAGCGATATGCGTCTTCGGAAATGCACAACTCAACCTTGCATTGCCTTCATTTTCTGTAATCGCTATGCCACCAATATCAGTAATAATAAAGTTAGCGCCGGTAACGCCCACTTCTGCTGTTATGAATTTTTCTCTAAGTTTGTGTCGTGCTACCTGCGTTAGCTGCTCAGGTGAAAGATTAGATGGCGTTCCTAATTTTTCTGCAAAAAGTTTGGCTACATCTTCCTTGCTTTTGTGCATGGCGGGAGTTACAATGTGGTAAGGTGCTTCTCCATCCAATTGCTGAATATACTCACCCAAATCTGTTTCAACACTTTCTATTCCATTCTTCTCAAGGTATTCATTCAAATGAATTTCTTCAGTGACCATACTCTTGCTCTTCACCAACGTTTTGCAGTTTTTGGCTTTGCAAATTTTCCCAATTTCCTGTAGTGCTTCTTCTGCTGTTTCAGCCCAAATAACCTTGCCACCACCTGTTATGAATTTCTTTTCAAAATCCAGTAACTGCTGATCCAAAGTCTCTATTGCTTTCCACTTTGTATTCTTCGCTCTTTCTTTAGCAGTAGCCTCATCACTGAACTGTTGTTTACCTATAGGTACAACGGCATTGTATTTTCCAATATTGAAATTTATTTTTCGCCGGTGCTCCATATCAGGGGCACGTACTGTACTTTTTGCAATAAATGTGGCGGCTGTATCTTTCATTTTTTATTGTAGAATAGCATCTTTTACAATGCTATTTCTTTTTATTTTTCTCTTTTAAATGTTGTGCAGTTGCATCCAGTGTATCATAGAATTCCTGACCGTATTTTCTGGTGATGGAATCTTTCAGAAAAACGTAGGCCGGAACTTTTAATTTCTTACCCAAAGTACAAGCAGCAGCGCATAGATCTTCGCGTGGCTCATAATTTACATAATCCGTTTTTCCATCATTGCTTTTCTTTATCCTTATAGGAAATAAATGACAACTGATCGGTTTTTTCCAACTGATTTTACCATCGTTGTATGCTTGCTCAATAGCACATTTTATAATGCCGCGTTGATCCCGATATCCATATGCGCAAACCTTACTTTCAATGGTTGGCGTTACCCACCCAAACTCCTGATCGTATATGTATTTGCCAACTTTCTCTGTTTCCTTAATGCCTTCCGGAGTCATATAGGCTTTAATAGTATCGTAAAAGTCAACCAAGTGAGCAAGTTCTTCTTTTTCTAAAGGCGCACCAGCATCGCCATCTTCGCAGCAGCCTCCTTTACATTTGGTGAGGTCGCAGACAAACTGTTCTTCAACAACAGAATCGCTTATCAATGCATTATCAATTGCTATCATAATAATTTATGCCGATTAGGCTTAGATACAAAGATACTTTTTGTAACAATGAAATTTTTTAAAAAATACATTTACCTCGACAATGCGTTATAGATCGCTTCCTGAATATTTGCTCTCACCTTCATTTTTAATAATTTATTATTTTCTGCATCGGGTGTTACTCTGTTGGAAAGGAAGATGTACAACAGATTATTTGTTGGATCTGCCCACACACAAATGCCGGTAAAACCGGTATGACCAAAAGTTTGAAGCGATACGCCTCTTGCTGGATAAGGATCGGGCCTTGTTTCATTGTCTTTTTCCGGTTTATCAAAACCTAATCCTCTTCTGCTCACCTCGCTGGAATAACCTGTAAATTTATCTATTGTTTCTTTTTTAAGATATCTGATGCCATTCATTTCACCACCATTAAGCAGCATCTGGTAAATTTGAGCCAGGTCATATGCGTTGCTATACAAACCCGCATGTCCGGCAACTCCTCCAAGCATTGCAGCCGCAGGATCGTGTACATCTCCTCTCAACAACTGCTGCCTGAAATTTTTGTCCCGCTCTGTTGGTGCAATCATGTCCAGCGGAATAATGTTTCGCGGTCTGAAAGTAGTAGTGCTCATTTGGAGCGGTTTATAAAATGTTTGTTCAACATATACCTCCAGTGGCTGACCGGTAATGGCTTCAACGATTAGCCCTAGAAAAATAAAATCATTGTCGCTGTATTCATATTTATCAGAAGGTCCAAGCTTGCTTTGTAGAATTCTTGATAATATGGTGTCTCTCCAGTTGTTGCGAATGTATAAACCCTTTGCAACTATAGTAGAAAATGAATCTGAAGGTTCATTTCTGTAAATGGAAGGAAGCGGATAGCCGGATTTGTCCAGTGTTTCTTTGTAAAACGGAATCCAACCAACCAAACCGGCCTGGTGAAGTAAGACATTTTTGATTAACAGATTTTCTTTATCACTTCCTTTTGTCCATGGAAGGTAATCGCCAAGCGTTTTATCAAGGTCAAATTTTCCTTCTTCATATAGCTTCATTACCGCCACAGTAGTTGCCGAAGTTTTTGTTACGGAAGCAAGATCATAAACCATGTCCGGAGTGGTGGGTTGCAGACGATCATAGTTGGTATAACCATAAGCTTTATGAAATGCCACCTTCCCGTCTTTGGCAACCAGCACCACGCATCCGGGAGTAGCGTGTTGTGCAATTGCATCGTTCGCTAACGAATCTATTTCTTGTAATACTTCAGGTTTTAGTCTGGTATTTTCAGGTTTTACATAGGGAAAAAACTGGTAGTTAATGATGCCAGAACCAGCTTTGAGTTGATTGTTGATTGATATGGGAAGTTTTCCTTTTGCTGTAATTAAACCCGATAGCATATCTACTGCCGTTAACTGGGTAATCTCATCATCTTCGTAACAAGCAAAGAGATTGGTTGCCGAAGCATCAAATTGTTTGATCGCATATGGATTTCCAAACACAAGGGTAACTGAGAGGTATGCTGATTGAATGTTGTTGATCAGTTGGCAAGCAGCTGTGGATATGCCAAATTTATTGGCCGGCCTGCGGCTATAATTATGCACGCCAATCAATACAACATCAAACTTATTCACCAATTGCTTCAAAACAATTTCAGCTGCTGCTGCATCTTTTTTATAGCCAAAACATATGGTGGTTGCGTTGTATTCTTGCCCGATCTTTTTTGCAAATGAATTGGCGGAGTCTATACCTATACCAATGTAAGCAATGCGTTGTTTTTTTGATAAGGGCAATACATCACTTTCTTTTGACTTCAACAAGGTGATGGAATGTTCTGCTACCTCTCTTCTGAGGGCATTGGTTTGGGCATTCAATGAATCAACAAGGCCTATTGTATTTATTGCAGTTAAATTCGGCAAGCCGGCATTGTATTTTGCAAACAACACTTTCTTTACACTTTTTTCAAATTCAGCTTTGTCTATTTGGTGTTTCCTGATTCCTTTTCTAATTTTTTTGATGCAGCCTGGCACATCTGCCGGCAGCAAAAGCAAATCGTTGCCTGCTTTTAAAGATTGAAGCCCAATTTCTCCACTTGGAAAATATTTGGTCACGCCTTTCATCTCTAACCCGTCCGTAATGGTTAATCCTTTGAAGTTTAATTCATTTTTTAGCAAACCTGTAATTGCCTTATTGGAAAGTGAAGTAGGTTGATTTGCAGTCGAATCTATAGAAGGAATGTATAAGTGAGCAGCCATTATCCCTGGAACTCCTTCCTTTATCATTTCAACAAACGGGTACAACTCCAAAGAATCAAGTTGTTGTCTTGATTTATTAATTACAGGAAGATCAAAATGAGAATCAACGCTTACATCCCCATGTCCGGGAAAATGCTTAGCACTTGCCATTACACCTTCTGCTCGCATACCTTTCATGTATTCAATTGCGAAAGCGGCCACCTTATACTTATTCTCGCCAAAGCTCCGATCGTTAATAACCGGATTGTCGGGATTGTTGTTTACATCTACAACAGGTGCAAAATTCATTTGTATTCCCATCCTTTTACACTGTGCTCCAATGGCTTTTCCTACCTTATAAACAAGGTGCCCATCTTCATCTGCACCCAGCGTCATTTGTCTCGGAAAATTGATAATACTATCCAGCCGCATTCCAAGTCCCCACTCTGCATCAATGGTTATCAGCAAAGGGGTTCGTGCAATTGACTGATAGTAATTTGTAAGATTCGCCTCTCGGACCGGTCCTCCCTGAAAAAAACAAAGACCTCCTACATCATATTTTTTAATGAGTTTGGTTACAGCTTCAACGTGTTCACTACCCAGATTGCTATGCGCTCTGATAATCATCAGTTGAGCAATCCGCTTCTTCTTGCTCAAAGAATGAAATACACTATCTACCCATTGGTCGGCAGGCAATGCACTGGTATGTTGCGCAAAACAGGTAGATTGAATAATAATTGTGATACAGATCAGCAATAACTTCATTAATGTTTGGTTTTTCACAAGTTACCAGAACTGATAAATCTACCGCTTTGCAATATGCTAAACTGTATAAAATATTTCTCACAGTTCTTTTATCCAGATGGAAATGGTATGAGGCGCCAGCTCATCTCCACCAAAATAAGGGAATAATTTATACCCTTCAGCTTTGGGGGTTGTGCTAGACCTTGGCATATTAATACTGTTGCCATTGAGCTTGAATAAATAGGTATTACTGCCCACAATAATGGAGCAATTATTTTCTGTTCCAATTTGAACTGTTCCAATTTCCTGTGCACTCAATTGACTATTGTTATAAATGTACCCAAACAATCTAAGGGCATTATTACTCCACCTCCAGCCGAACCGGGCACTAAATTCATGATGCTGCCCATTATTATCACTAAACCCAAATAGTTTGTTGATATCATCCTGATTTGCAGTGTCATTGGTCTTGTAAATGGCTGAACTGTCAAATCTGACTACAAAAGAAAGTGTATCGTAACTCGTTTTAATATAAGAAGAAAGATTGCTGAATTGTTGACCTTGAGGGATGGTATATTGTATGAATACTTTAGGAGAATCTATTGGAACAACTATATTGTCATCTGGAATAGCCACGCTTTCTTTTTGGCACGCGGTAAAAGCAATCCATATAAAAGCGATATATAATAGGGAAAATTTCATAGCATTGAGAAATTTCACTTACAAATTAGCCTTTTTTATGTGTTAAGAATGTTACTAAAACTATAAATGCGCATTCATAACGTTACTTTTGCGGCTGATAAACGAAAGAATAGAAGTGGCTGACATCATACAATTGTTACCGGATAATATTGCAAACCAAATTGCAGCAGGTGAAGTAATTCAAAGGCCAGCCAGTGCCGTTAAGGAATTATTGGAAAATGCAGTGGATGCCGGTGCTACAGAAATCAAACTTTTTGTTACGGATGCCGGCAAGAACGTAATACAAGTTGTGGACAACGGCAAAGGAATGAGCGAAACCGATGCGAGAATGTGTTTTGAAAGGCATGCCACTTCCAAGATTTCCAATATTGAAGATTTATTTCGGATCAAAACAATGGGTTTTAGGGGTGAGGCATTGGCCTCGATTGCTGCTGTGGCTCAGGTAGAAATGAAGACGAGAAAAGCCGATGATGAACTTGGAACTTTCTTAGAAATAGAAAATAGTGTTGTGAAGAAGCAGGAGCCTTGTGCTACCTCACCAGGTACCACCATCAGCATGAAAAATCTTTTCTTCAATGTACCTGCCAGAAGGAATTTCTTAAAGAGCAACCCTGCCGAAATGCGGCACATTGTAGATGAGTTTATACGGGTAGCCATGGCATTTCCCAATGTCTTTTTTTCGCTTTCAAGCAATGGGCAACAGGTTTTTCATTTGGAAGCAGGTGGACTGAAGCAACGGATTGTACAAATACTTGGGTCTCCATACAATGCAAAGCTGGTAACTGTAAAAGAAGACACCGACTACATGAACATATATGGCTTTGTGGGTAAGCCGGAAACCGCAAAAAAGACCCGAGGTGATCAGTACTTTTTTGTAAATAATCGTTTTATCAAGAGTGGTTACCTGAACCATGCGGTAATGAATGCTTTTGATGAAATGATTGCAAAAGACAGCTTTCCAATGTATGTGCTGTTTATTGACCTTGACCCTTCACAACTGGACATCAATGTTCATCCTACAAAGCAAGAGATTAAGTTTGAAGACGAAAAGATTGTGTATGCATTTGTACAGGCGGCAGTAAAACATGCATTGGCACAGTTCAGCATTGCTCCATCATTAGACTTTAGCCTGAATGCAGACATTCAGCAGATGGACGCAGTTACCAGACCTGCGTCTGAAGCACGAATGGAAGCCATAACATCTTCCAATCTTTTTAAAACATTTACCCAAAAAAATCAAGCCCATAAAATTGAAGGAACCAATAGGAGCGAACTTCAAAATTGGAAAGATTTTTATGAACCGGCATCTCAGGCGCTACCTACTGATTTAGGAAACCCAAGAAATGATGACCCGGCAAGTGGCCAGTTAGCATACACCGGATATTCTTTACAAAAAGAAGAAAAATTACTGAGGCTTTTGCCGGATGTTTTATTGTCCCAATTGCACAGCACTTATATCATTACTCCTACAAAAGATGGTTTTTTACTTATCCATCAGCAGTTGGCTCATGAGCGGGTTTTATACGAAAAATATAGCCAGGCAATACATGGGCAACAGATGCCAATACAACAAAGTTTGTTTCCATCTACCTTAGAATTAAGTGCAACAGATTCGGTGCTCATGCAGGAACTAATTCCTGACCTAAAAGTGCTAGGTTATGTTATAGAGCCTTTTGGAAATCACACTTTTGTGGTGCAGGGCACCCCGGCAGATATTTTGCAGGGCAATGATAAAATGGCCATAGAGTTGTTGTTGGAGCAATTCAAACATTTCAGTAGTGATATCAAGTTTAGTAAAAGAGAAAAGTTAGTGAGATGCTTTGCACGCCAGCAAGCAATAAAAAGTGGTCAATCTTTATCGCAAAAAGAAATGGTGACACTTGCAGAAGGTTTGTTTCTATGCCAGACTCCAAATGTTACCCCTAGCGGAAACCCTACTTATCTGGAGTTTAAAGAAGACTATCTGGAGCGGATGTTTGGGAAGTAATTTACAAAATGAATAATTGATAATTTCTAAACGAGAAAGCAAAAAATCTGTTTGGATATCTTTCTATTTCAAAGTTATTTTATTTTAAAATCAAGCTACTAATTTCTAAGCCATCTTCATCACCACTTTATTCTTGATGATGTGAAACATTTTAATGGTAAGTGCATGAAATAACATTTTAGCATTTGCATTTCGTTCAATGTAATACGACGCTTTATCTAGTTCTTCAACAATCGCTTGTTGTTGGCTTACGCCGGCTACTTTATTTATCCGCTCAGCAAATTCTAATTCAGTTTCCGATAGGGATACATACCCTGCTCCCATGATTCTAAGTCTGATACATTGCTCTAGTATATGATTGAAATATCGGAGAAATTGTTTTTGTTTTTCACGTCCCATTTTGGCTACATCCTCAATCCACTTTACTTGTCCGGGTTGGTTTTGTTTCACGGTCACATTCATCCAATCCCTTACAAGGGACAACCAATCATCTTCCGCATGCTGAAGCAATTGCAAAGCCTCATGATAATTGCCTTGTGCTATGCCTGCAATCATTTTTGCTTGGTCTGCCGGGGTATTGTTCCGCTCAATCAATGCTTGTTCTACCTCTTCGTTTTCCAACAAAGGCACTTTTACCAATTGGGTTCTTGATAATATGGTTGGAAGTATTTGTTCTTCATTTTCAGCAACCAAAATAAACAACGTATTGGCCGGAGGTTCTTCTATCAACTTCAACAATTTATTTCCCTCTTTTCCAAGATACTCCGGCATCCACATAATCAGGAGCTTATATTCACTTTCAAAACTTTTTAGGCTTAGTTGCCTAATGATGTCATTGCACTCTTCTGCTGTAATATTACCCTGCTTGTTTTCTGCGCCTATAAATTGGAGCCACTCATAAACGTTGCCATAAGGTGCTTGTTTTACAAACTCTCTCCAGTCTTTTATAAAGTCTGATGATTTTGGCTTTTCTCCCGTTTTTTTAGGGTCTTTAATAATGGGATAGGAGAAGTGAATATCAGGGTGAACCATTTGTATGGCTTTGTTACAGGCCGGGCATTCGCCACAAGAATCATACACGTTGGCTTTGACCGGTTCTGTAGGCTCATCAAAACCAAAAAGAGAGGCAGTAGGTTGAGAGGCAGATTTTCCATTTACCCTTTCGCAAACCAGGTATTGGGCAAAAGCCAATGCCAATGCAAGCCCGCCACTGCCTTCTTTTCCAAGAAATAAAAGAGCATGGCTCAGGCGGTTTTGCTGAACCATCTCTGCAAGGTGTTGCTTTAACCCCTCTTGTCCTATAACATCTTTAAACTGCATGACAGCGAAGTTAAAGTTTGATAGAATGATAAAATAAAAAAAATGTCCGGTTGATACAACGCCAGGAATAAAACAGCTGTCAATCCTGGAAATGTCAATTTATGAGAAAGCTTATTTTCATTGGTGCCCTACTATTAGTCATACAAATGCTTATGCAATGCTGCATAAAGCATTGCAATCAACCACTCATTAAAGGAAAGTTGATTTACAGAAGCTGTGCCAGTATTGTAGTGGAAGTATTAGACTCTAATTACTACTCTTTGGGTCAATCTACATGGCAATCAAGTATGCAGCCAAAAAATATTTATCATCATGTATTTACTGTGGCTAATCACTGCTCTTTTCCTGCGATGACCATTGACAAAGAATTTACCTTTAAGGTTATAAATAACGATGCAAATAATTGCGCCGTATGTGCTTTGTTCGATGCGCCGCCTTTGCAAAAACAGCTGATTAAAGTAACAAATAAATAATTACCTGTTGCGATAGTGGCTTTTTGCCAGCCCGGAACGCCTTCTGTTTAAGAAAGAAGAAAAAAAGGATAGTGCAAAGAGCGGAACGGCAATAAATATAAATATCCAAAATCCTTTTTCATGTGCTTTGAGCCTTTGCTGCCGTGCAATAAAGTTGATGCCGTATAATAGCCAGGCTCCATATAAAACTACAGATATCAAAATAAGATAGCTCACAACAAGTAATATTATTTTAACTTATAAAAATGCCTGATTGTTGGGTATTTTTTATTTCAGGTATTGAAGAATGTCTTCAGAAATGGGCTCCACTTTACTTGGAAAGGATGCTATTAGTTTTCCATTTTCATCCAGCAGAAACTTAGTGAAGTTCCAATTGATTTCAGCATCCATTACTCCATTTTCTTCTTTGGTAGTTAACCATTTAAATAATGGATGTTTCCCTTCTCCCGTTACTTCAACCTTTGCTGCAAGCGGAAATGTAACTCCAAACTTAGCCTTACAAAACTGCTGAATTTCTTCATTAGCTCCAGGCTCCTGTTTGCCAAAGTCGTTTGCGGGAAACCCTACAATCACCAATTTTTCTTTGTTATCCTCATACAATTTTTCAAGCCCTTCGTATTGTCTTGTATAGCCACATTCGCTGGCAGTATTTACTATTAATATCTTTTTGCCTTTAAAAGCGGCGAAATCAATAGTGCCTCCATCAATAGAAGGAACTTTAAATTCATAAACTGATTGGGTAGAAGGGATGGTTTCCATTTTTTTATCTTTTGAAGTGGCAGTGGTGCATGCAGCGAGCAATATAACCACTAATATTTTCATCATAACTGTTTCTTTTTTTATTTAACAACATTATTGAGAGATAGTTCAAATTGCTATTGAAATTCATAACAACCAATATCTGGTTTTGAACCTACTGATCTGGCCTTGCCATCAAGATCAATCGTTAACGTGGTATTGTCCCCGGCATTTATAGCAGGGGATGTACCTAAAAGCCTAAAGTTAAATGTTCTTTTGCTAGCGTCCGTTAAAACAAAAGCTGGGTCTTGAGAAACAATATTACCGCTTCCTGTCAGGGTACTATTGGCACTATTGTACAAGCAATGGTTAAAACTAACAATAGCCGCTACGCCATTGTCCAGCACAATTTCATCATTTACTGATCCATAATCTCCAAAAATCAAACAATTGGTAAATGCTGCTGTCAAAGGTTTTGCTACTCCATTTTCGTCTTTATTGGTAACTGCAAGTACTGGATTTTTATGATCAATAAATAGGTTTCCAAAAGTTACAATGGTACAATGCTTGAAATCGTAATCGCCACCCGCTTCCAGAAAAACATTTGCTCCGCAATTGCTGATCAGACAATTGTTTGCACTGATACTACTTCCCGATGCTACAATGCCAGCGTCTGATATATTGCTAAGAATACATTGATTAAGTATAATTTTTGTTCCAGTTCCGCTTGAAGATTCTGCTATTATTCCCTGATAAGCATTTTTGATAACTGCAAAATTTAAGACATTGTTGTTGCTGGTAGGATTGAAGTAAATACCAGGCCAGCTGCCGGGAAGGTCACTATAAACCGGATCCAGACGATCTGCTGCAAAAACGACCCTTTCCAGGCTGTCGCCGTTTATTTTCAAAGATCCATTTACCTGAAATGGCGCATTGGCATGGTGAAATATTCTACACCCTTTCTGTATGGTCAAAGTAGCCCCATTGTCTACTGATAAGCTATCTAAAATTACATACGGCAGATCATTGACCCATGTGCTATCAGTAGTTACTCTTTTTCCTTTCATGAAGTGAGCGTTCTGCCCATACGCTTCCAGTTGAAGAAATCGACTATTGCCGTTGTAGCTGATAAGTATGCTATCCTGAACTATAAAGGGAAGATTGATTGTTGTAGGGTTAATAGTTACCGAAACAAAAACATAAATACTATCATTAGGCGCCAATTCTATATTTGAAAAGTTTGCACCGGGTGCTCCGTCCACATTCATTTTAAAATTTGATGTACTCCCCCCCATTAATTTTATTTCAGAAAGCCGGAGTTTCTGGTCATTCAGATTAAAAATTTTAAACAACTGGGTTATAGATCCTGTTGATGTAAAGACCGTATCAAAATGTAAAGTGTCTTCAGAAAGAGTCAGCAATGCATCTTTGCTGTCAATAAACGAATCCTTTTTGCAGGCAAAGAATGCCATAAGTAAAATAGCTGCTATTCCAGTGTACAATGCTTTCATTGGTTCAAAAGTAATTAAAACATTAAACAGTATATGCTAAAGTAGCAATGCTGAGCGAAGCACCGGGTACTTTTACGATTTCTGACCCACATGCTTCCAGTGTGGCTCCTGTAGTTATAATGTCATCTACCAGCAAAATATGTTTATTGATCAAAGCGGCAGTATCATTCACCATAAATACGCCATCCATGTTTTGCCAACGGCTTATCCTGTCTTTTTTGGTCTGTGTTTCAGTATACACTTTACGAATTATAGCCTTGTCATATACTGGTTTTTGCCATATTGAAGCAATGCCTTCACACAATACTGTAGCCTGGTTGTATCCCCTTTTCTTTTCTCTTCTGGGATTTAGGGGAAGGGGCACGAGCACATCCACAGAATCATAATTTTGAGTTTCCATTAGGAAGCGACCAACCAACTTACCAAGGTAGAAACCGATATCTTTATTGCTCCTGTATTTTAATGCATAGATCAGTTTTTCAAGCACGGAATCTTTGGTAAAATAATACGCAGCACCTGCATTTCTTACCGGCATTCTGCCATAAAATTTTTTCTCAACCGCATTGCCCGGTTGCGATAGAAAGTTGGATACAGGCAGATTGGCAATGCATCGCAGGCATATTTGGTGATCCTTGTCAATAATATCAGACCCACATCCTTCGCATACATGTGGAAAGAATAAGTGAAGCAGTTCATTAAAAGGAGATAGCATTGCCATGTAGAATAATAATACCGCTAAAATAATAATTGATAGACTTCGTGTACCTGACCGACTGCTACTATTTCTATTCCAAACTTCTGGTTATTGAATCCTTTCTTATTGTATTTTGAGACTATAATTTTTTCAAATCCCAACTTTTCAGCCTCTGCTATTCTTTGTTCTATTCTGTTGACTGCCCGGATTTCTCCATTCAACCCTACTTCGCCTGCAAAACAAATTTTTTGAGGCAACGGAATATCTTCAAAGCTGCTTAACAATGCACAAATGACTGACAGATCAATAGAAGGATCTTCCACTTTTAATCCGCCGGCAATATTTACAAATACATCCTTTACACCAAAATGAAAGCCGCCTCTTTTTTCCAAAACGGCTAACAACAATTGTAGTCGCCTCAGGTCAAATCCACTTACAGTTCTTTGAGGTGTTCCGTAAACACTTTGAGTTACCAATGCCTGAACTTCGATAAGCAGGGGGCGCATTCCTTCTATGGTAGCTGCAATGGCACTGCCACTTAATTGTTCTTCTTTTTGAGTAATCAGTATTTCAGAAGGATTGGTAACGCTGCGCATTCCGTCACTGGTCATTTCATATATACCAAGTTCTGCGGTACTGCCAAACCGATTTTTTATGGTTCTTAAAATACGATAAGCATAGTGTCGGTCCCCTTCAAACTGGAGTACCGTGTCTACCATGTGCTCTAGAATTTTTGGCCCTGCAATACTTCCGTCTTTTGTGATATGTCCGATAAGGAAAACAGGCGTATTGGTTTCTTTAGCAAAGCGTTGAAACTCTGCAGCACACTCCCTGATTTGTGAAACGCTCCCCGGAGAAGATTCTATAAAATTTGACTGGAGTGTTTGAATAGAATCAATAATAACCAGTTGAGGTTTCAATTTTTTTATTTCCTGAAAAAGAATATTCGTCGAGGTTTCAGTTAGCAGGTAGAAATGATCGTTTGCTATTTTTAGTCTATCTGCCCGCAACTTAATCTGTTGCTCGCTTTCTTCGCCGCTAATGTATAATGTAGTAATTCCCGAAAGCTGTAATCCTATCTGAAGAAACAATGTGCTTTTTCCAATGCCTGGTTCTCCTGCTACCAACACTATACTACCACCAACAATCCCGCCTCCCAACACACGGTTCAATTCCAGATCGGGTGTTAATAATCTATCTTCTGAAGTGGAAGTGACATTATTTAATAAAACAGTTTTATTGCTTCTCTTTTCTTCGTTATAATCTTGCCAGCTATTCTCCTTTTTTTCAGAACCTTTGGTAATTACTTCTTCTACAAATGTATTCCAGGTATTGCACGAAGGACATTTGCCTAACCATTTAGCGCTTTCATATCCACAATTGCTACAGAAATAAGCACTCTTTATTTTTGTCATTGGGTAAAGATAATGTACAGAAGAAAAGGAGTGGTGAAGTATTAGCGGGAAAGAAAAAATGCAAAGAGAAAAAAGAAAGGCCGGCAAGAATGCCAGCCTCGTTTACTTACTAACCCATTA
>JANPHE010000133.1:0-10849 GCA_031424295.1 Segetibacter sp.
CAATTTTATTAAAAACAGATTTGGTATAACTTGCCTGACATATGAGTATTACAATTATAATAGCAGTACTAACCGTTGTTGTTTCGATTGCGGGGGGAGTAAAAATAAGGTCGTCAACTACTTTTTGGTTGTAAAATCCTGCAATCGAAACAACAACGGTTAGTACTGCTATTATAATTGTAATACTCATATGTCAGGCAAGTTATACCAAATCTGTTTTTAATAAAATTGAAAATGTTTTTTCCTATGAAATCTCCACAAGCCTAAGGAAGAAAGTAAAGCTTAAAAAAAATTACCAAGTGAATATAAATTTACTCATGATGGTATTTTTCATTCCGGATAATGCTACAAGCTCTATATATCTGTTCAGAAAGTACAAGCCTTACAAGTTGATGCGGAAAAACCAACATTGATAATGACCATGAAAAATTTGAACGGTTTTTAATTTGATCATCAACTCCAAAAGCACCACCAATCAGAAAAATTACATTTCGAATGCCACTGTTGCCTCTTGCTTCAATAAATTTTGCCAGGTCCGGTGAATTGAGTTGTTTGCCTTTTTCGTCAAGCAATACCAGGTAATCGTCTTGAAGCAGTGCATTCATTATTGTTAGCGCTTCTTTCTTCTTTGTTTCTATTGTTGATGTATTTACCGTTTGTCTTGCAGCAGGCAAAATTTTCCATTCTACGGGATAATATTTGGATATTCGTTTTGTGAATTCTTCTATGCCTTCTCTAACGTAGGTTTCATGAGCTTTCCCTATTGTCCAGAACTGGATTTTCATGAGTCAAAAATAGATAAGAATGCAAAGCATTGTTTAAATGAATATTTAAACTGCATTATTGTTGAATGCGAAGAACACGATATGCCTCTGGGAAATTAAAGTTTGCTACAGTCTCTTTCTCAAATAGAGCGAATACAGTACTTCCGCTTCCTGTCATTGAGGCGTAGACCGCCCCGGTTTCATAAAGCTTTTGCTTAATTGCTGCAATAGTCGGATAATGCTCAAAAACAGGTTTTTCAAAATCGTTAATCAATTCATCCTTCCAGGTATTGACCGGTTGTTGAATGATTTCCAGTATGCTTTTATTAGGCTGTTTAGGTTGGATCTTTGAAAAAGCCTCTTTGGTAGAAACATGAATTCCTGGATTGACCAAGCAAATAGAATAATCGGCCAGGTTTAGGTTTATCGGAGATAAGATTTCCCCTCTGCCTTCTGCAAAACAAGGCTTGTTAATGATAAAAAATGGACAATCGCTTCCCAATTGCAATGCATATGCAATCAATTGGGGCTGTGTTAATCCTAAGTTGAATTTTTTATTTAAAAGCGTAAGCATAAAAGCGCCATCTGCACTTCCACCTCCCAAACCCGCCCCCATAGGTATGGTTTTATGTAAATGAATAGCTACTGCAGGTAACTCAGGAAAATTGCCCTTAAGCAATTGATATGCTTTCAGGCAAAGGTTGTCTTCATCGTTGCCACTTATGGGCAATCCTGTAGCTTTAAAAGAGAGTTGGTCAGCAGCAATGATTTCTAATGCATCTTGCTGGGCTAAAGGAAAAAAAATAGTTTCAAGGTTGTGGTAGCCATCAGAACGTTTGCTGATTACATGAAGGCCTAGGTTGATCTTGCAATTTGGAAAAGTGAGCAAACTGATGTTTTTTTGGAATTAGAAGGTGTGCCTTTATAACTAAGCTAGTAGCCAATTATTTTACAATTTCCGCTTTTGTATTTCATCTCTTATAGTAATAGCCCTTATGTAGTCTTCGTGCTCCAATACATCATTCAAAAGGGTATTTAATTCCTCTAAACTCATGTTAGATAATTCGCTATTGCTGTTGCTGTCAGAGGTAGTAGTTGGAACAGTGGGTTCGCCGGCCAATTTCTTCTTTCCTGTACCGGAGTCTTCCATTAATATGCCCGCACTTTCCAAAATGTGGTCGTATGTAAAAACAGGGCAACCAAACCTGACAGCCAAGGCTAACGCATCACTTGTCCTGCTATCTATCTCTATGGTATCATGTTCATTGATACAAATAAGTTTGGAATAAAAAATTCCCTCTTGAAGATCATTGATAATAATTTCTTGCAAATCAACTCCATAAGCATTCATGAAGTTTTTCAGAAGATCATGTGTCAGTGGACGGCTAGGTTGCATTCTTTCAAGTGCAACGGCAATTGCTTGCGCCTCGAAGCCACCAATCACGATTGGTAATCTGCGAAGTCCATTGATTTCGCCCAATACTACTGCATAGGAATGAGTTTGAGTAATACTATGCGATAACGCCACAATTTCCAATTCAATTTTCTTCATACCTGCGATACTTCTGGTTGCAAAATAATCGCAAATGTAAAGATTTAGGACTTTAAATTTGAATAAATGTCAACAGATCATGGCTTAGCGAATAGAAATTTGCATTTGGCCAATGGGCTTTTTCGTTATTTCTTAGAATTTTCAGCCACACCTTTTTAATTCTTAACTAAACTTCTGTAGAGATAATGAGAAGTGCAGGTACATTTGCAGAATATTTTCTAGAATTAATATTTTTTTGATCAAATGAAATACCAGGTAGGCGACGATATTGTAGTTACGCACAGCAACGATGAAGGGAAGGTGGTGGAAATCATGAGTGAAAAAATGGTAATGATTGAAGTTAAAGGAGTTAAATTCCCTGCTTATATGGATCAAATAGATTTTCCATATTTTAAACGCTTTTCTGCCAAAAAATTGTTTCCTGATCCGAAGAAGCCTAAAGTGTACATAGATCAGGTACAAAAAGAAAAGAGGAGAGATGAAGTAAAGGTTGAGGAAGGTATTTGGCTGTTATTGTTCCCCAAATTTGATACAGATATTTTCGGAGATGAATTGGTAGAGAAGTTTAAGATTTATGTCGTCAATAAAACAGAGACAGCTTATGATTTTACCTATAAGCTACACTTTTTTGGAAAAGTTGATTTTGAAATTACTAGTGAGTTGCTTCCCTTCAAAGATTTTTATTTGAATGATATCCCTTTTGAGAATATTAATGACAGTCCTTCGTTCGATTTTGAATTTAGTTTGTTGAAACCACAAAAAGGAAAGGCAGACTATGTAGAAGCGCAATACAAGGTAAAGCCTAAGCAGCTTTTTAAAAAAGTAGAGGAATTGAAAGAAAAGAATTTGCCATCAATCAATTTTCTTTTAATAGATAAATATCCGGATAAAGTAATTGTAGACAATAAGTTGGATATGTCTAAGTTGACAGCAGCGGGATACAAAATTTATGAAGCATCCAATGCAAAACAGCACCTTGAACAGGGTAGAAGTGTTGTAGATTTGCATATTGAGAAGATTGTGGACGATTGGAAAGGGATGAGCAATCATGAGATCATTTTAAGGCAGTTAAAGGAATTTGAAAAGTGGTATGAGGTAGCAGTTGCCCACTACCAAAAGAATTTGATTGTGATACATGGAATAGGAAAGGGAAGGTTGAAGGAAGAAATACATGAATTGCTGAAAACAAAGTCAGAAGTAAAATCTTTTTTCAATCAATACGATCCAAGATTTGGCTGGGGAGCCACCGAGATTTTGTTTAAATAAGGATTGGTTGGGTGATATTCTGACTTAATTTTAGTATTGCAAAGTTGTTGGCTAATGATTACTGTTAAATGACCACTTTCAAACAAGTCCTGAACACTGAGTTCTAAAATAAAAAACTACCAGCCGAGCTATCGCCTTTGGCAACAAGGGAGGAAAGTCCGGACAGCATAGAGCAACCTACCGGTGAATAGCCGGCTTTCTGTCGAAGGGCAGAAAAGAGAAAGTGCCACAGAAAATAACTGTCAGGGCGGTAAACGTCCCGATGAGGGTGAAAATGTGAGGTAAGAGCTCACGGTAGCGCTAAGTAATTGGCGTTAGGGGTAAACCTTTGGTGCTGAAATGCCACGTATAGGATGTGATTGAGAACTGCTCGTTCAAGTTTCCGAAAGGGATGCCATCCGGGGTAGGCAGAAACAGGTGCTGAGTAATCATCATCGCAGATAAATGATAGCTTAGAAACAAAATCCGGCTTATGAGCTGGTAGTTTTATTTATTAATTTTCAGCTGATTTTTTTGGCAATAGTAAAAGAGGTGAAGCCTTTTGCAGAATACCTGTTATTTTTACGGACATTAATCGTTGTCCGTGAAACAAGTAATCATAGTTTTACTCTTCATATTTCTATCAGTTTCTTCCTATGCCCAGTATTTTTATTATAACGATAAATATTATGATAATGATTTGTTGTTAGAGGGAGGCTTGTCTTTGGGATTAATGAATGCAGCTACTGATGTAGGTAAAAGAAGCGGTAGCATTATTTCGCCGGGATACTACGATTGGGGTTGTTCAAATTTGAGTATGGGCCTTTATTTTGGAGCCATGTACAAAAGTCTGTTTGGAGCAAGATTAGAATTCACGAGAGGTGTTGTTGGTGGTATGGACTCGAGAAGCAATTCTCCATATATAGTTTCGAGAAACCTTAGTTATAAAAGCAGCATTTTTGAAGCTACCTTAACCGGGCAGTTTTATCCATTGGCCTTGCTCAATAAAGAAGAGCTTCCGGCATTGTCGCCTTATATATTAGCTGGTTTTGGTTTGTTTTCCTATTTTCCCAAAGCAATGTACGATAGTCAGTGGGTTTCCTTAAGAAGTTTGCATACAGAAGGACAAAATTCTGTAGAATTTCCAAAGAGAAAGGAATATGGCGAAAAGGCTTGGTGCCTTCCAATGGGTATCGGAGTCAAGTATGATTATTCTGCTAAGATCAATTTCCGTTTTGAAGGTATTTACAGATTAACCACCACCGATTATTTAGATGATGCGAGTACAACTTATGTAGATCCTTCAATACTCATGACGAGTCAAAGAATTCTTCTTGCTCACAGATACAGGGAATTGTTGCCAACAAAAGACCTTACCGGAAGAACAAGGGGTAGCCCGGGTACCAATGACAGGTACTTTTCTTTCACGTTCAAAGTTGGTTATCTGCTTGGAAGAAATAAGATACCGGTTAATGATGTCCCCTAAAAAATCTAAGGAAGTTTGGCATATTCTTTTATGATTTCATCAATTGCACTTAGGAGTGCAATTTGTTCCAACTTGTGATCATGTTGGGCTTCGATATTGATGTAAGGAATTTTCCTTTTGCCTGCATAAACTGACAATGATCCATCATCTGTTATTGATTGAGCATACTCGTAAATCACATTGATGTTTTTTGCAGCGATACGGTTAAAAATGGTACTGTCTGTAGTTAGAATAAAATCGTCTTCATCCATGTCAGGATTAATATTGATTTTTCCGAAATATTGATTATCCAATAATGCTTTTTGTACTTGTAAAATAGAATAATTAGTATCAGTATTGTTGTGAAGCGAAACAATTAATTTCTTTGAATCAATAAAATTTTGAAGAAATTGTCTTGAAAAATCAGCTATGCTTCTCGTTATCACCGGGTGAGTAATGTCTGTCCAGTTAAGCACCGATGCACTTATTCCTTCTGTGCTGTAAATGCGGTTTGGGTCAAAGCAATAGCTGTTTGTTCCCAATACCGTCTCTACTATTCTTTCATTTGCATTTTTTAAGCGCACTAATCGGCCTCCATTTGCTGACAAGTATTCATTGGCTACCTCCAGGCTTGTATATTCATTGTCATGAAGGTGTACAAAAATGATATTGGATGTACACGGTGAAAAACAGCGATCCTCTACAATTAGTTTTGTTTCTGCTATTTGGTATTCATGAATAACGATCGAATCCTGAGAATAGGTTTCTCCGAAAAAGAACAAAAATTGGAAAATGAAAAATAGTTGTTTCATCAGATTGTAAATGTACTAATGGATATGAATGGTTTTTCATTATTGCAAATAAAAAGCCCCACTGTATTATCAGCAGGGCTTTGAGTAGAATTTTTAGTTATTAAATTACTTATAGTGAACGGTATTTATCATTGGAGTATTTGCTGGTGTTTGTGCAACCTGAACTTTGGCAGGAACTTCTTTACTTCCTGTTGCAGGTGCTTTATCCTTGTAGATATTGGCAAGTGTAGGAGCAATTACCAATGAAACAATTGACATCAATTTGATCAAGATGTTCATTGAAGGACCTGATGTATCTTTAAACGGATCTCCAACCGTATCTCCTGTTACAGAAGCTTTGTGTGGGTCAGATCCTTTGTAATATTTCTGGCCGTTGATATCTACACCTTTTTCAAAACTCTTTTTAGCATTGTCCCATGCACCACCTGCATTGTTTTGGAACATTCCCATTAATACGCCACAAACGGTAGCACCAGCAAGGAAACCACCCAATGCCTCAGGACCAAAAGTAAATCCAATAATTAGTGGAGAAATGATAGTGATAGCGCCCGGAAGCATCATCTTCTTGATGGACGCATCCGTAGAAATGGCTACGCATTTATCATATTCAGGCTTGCCTGTACCTTCCATTATGCCCGGAATTGTTTTGAATTGGCGACGAACTTCTTCTACCATAGCCATTGCGGCCTCTCCTACTGCTCTTATAGCAAGTGAGGAAAATATAAAAGGTATCATTCCGCCAACAAATAGACAAGCTAGTACATCTGCCTTATAAATGTCAATACCTTCCAACGGAAAGCCATTTTGTTTGATGATGCCGACATAAGCAGCAAATAGTGCCAATGCAGTTAATGCAGCTGAAGCTATTGCAAAACCTTTACCACTTGCTGCAGTAGTATTACCAACTGCATCCAGGGTATCTGTTTTTTCGCGTACTTCTTTTGGTAGGTCACTCATTTCAGCTATTCCACCTGCATTGTCAGCGATTGGTCCAAATGCATCAATAGCCAACTGCATGGCAGTAGTTGCCATCATACCTGCTGCAGCTATTGCAACTCCATACAATCCAGCAAAAGCATAAGAGCCATATATACCCCCTGCTAAAACAAGAATAGGTAAAAATGTAGATTCCATTCCAACAGCTAAACCTCCAATTACGTTTGTAGCGTGACCTGTGCCTGATTGGCGTACAATACTCATTACCGGACGTTTGCCCATAGCAGTATAGTATTCAGTAATAATACTCATTAGTGTACCAACTACTAAACCAACTCCAATAGAACCAAATACATTCATTTTATTAAAAGCAAAACCTCTAATGTACATATCACCATCAGGTAGAATGTACTGGCAAAGGAAATAACAAGCAATAGCTGTTAAAACCATAGAACCCCAGTTACCCATGTTCAATGCTTTTTGAACAACAGCAGTACTAATTCCAGAACTATCGCTGATGCGGACAAACAAAGTACCTATCATAGAAAATAGGATACCGCTTCCAGCAATCAGCATAGGAAGTAAAATGGGAGATAATCCGCTAAAGCCATCATTTAGTGCATTGCTAGAGCTATCCATAACCTCATGACCTAATACAATAGTAGCCAAAACAGTCGCTACATATGAACCGAAAAGATCAGCACCCATACCGGCTACGTCACCTACGTTGTCACCCACGTTATCAGCAATAGTTGCCGGGTTACGTGGATCGTCTTCAGGAATACCTGCTTCTACTTTACCTACAAGGTCAGCTCCTACGTCAGCGGCTTTGGTATATATACCACCACCCACACGAGCAAACAAAGCAATGCTTTCTGCGCCCAATGAGAAACCGGTTAATACTTCAATTGCTCTTGTTATGTCTGCATAAATTAAGGTTGGAGCAAATACTTTGATCAATACAATAAACAGTCCACCAAGGCCTAAAACTGCCAATCCTGCTACTCCCATTCCCATCACAGCGCCACCGCCAAACGAAACGTTCAGCGCTTTTGAAAGCGAAGTACGTGCAGCATGAGCGGTACGTACGTTTGCTTTGGTAGCAGCACGCATACCTACATAACCTGCAAAGGCGCTAAAAAATGCACCAATAACAAAGGAAACAGCAATAGACCAATGAGAGTCAACACTGCGACTGCCCATAAATGCCAACAACATGCCTACCACAATTACGAAGTAGGTTAGAATTTTCCATTCTGCTTTCAAAAAAGCCATAGCTCCCTCGGCTATATAATTACTTATTTCCTTCATTCGGCTGTCTCCGGCATCTTGTTTAGACACCCAGTTAAACTTTATAACCGTGTAAATCAACCCTATGATGCCCATAGCTGGCACTGCGTAAAACAATTTATCCATAATCAGTCTGGTATAAGATTTTTTTAATGGGTGGCAAAAATAGGGGAAAACGTTCAGTTTAGGAAGGGTGATTTTCGTGATTTTTTTCGTTACTTAGGTATATTCCCCTTATTACCTATTAGGCAATTCTAGAAATAAGTTCTGCAAAATTCTAAAATCATACGTAAAATCTGCTTAGCATTTTATAACTTCACAACTTGAAATGAAGCTTTCTACTCCGCATTTATTGGGCATACGAGATCTCCTGGCTACGGACATTCGTTTAATTTTAGATACAGCACAACAGTTTAAAGATGTTTTGCAACGACCTGTTAAGAAGGTTCCTTCTTTGCGGGATGTAACTATTGTAAACCTGTTTTTTGAAAACTCAACACGTACACGTATCTCTTTCGAACTGGCGGAAAGAAGGTTAAGTGCCGACGTAGTCAATTTTGCAACCAGTTCATCATCCGTTGCTAAAGGAGAAACCATGCTGGATACAGTAAACAATATTCTTAGCATGAAGGTTGATATGGTAGTGATGCGGCATAGTGCAAGTGGTGCCCCTCATTTTTTAGCCAACCATATTGCTGCCGCTATTGTAAATGCAGGTGATGGTATAAATGAACATCCGACCCAAGCTTTGCTGGATGCATTTTCTATAGAATCTACTACCGGTGGTACTTTGGCAGGTAAAAAAGTTGCTATTATTGGCGACATTATGCACAGCAGAGTTGCATTGAGTAATATTTATTTGTTGACAAAAATGGGAGCGGAGGTGACAGTTGCCGGGCCGCCAACCTTAATCCCACAATATTTGAAAGAGGCTTTTCCAGTAAACATCACTTACAATGTAAAGGAGGCTTTGGAGTGGTGCGACGTAGCCAATGTGTTAAGAATTCAATTGGAAAGGCAAAATCAACCATTATTCTCCTCGCTTAGAGAGTACAACCTGGCTTTTGGTATTACGAGGAAGTTGCTTAACAGCCTAAAAAATGTGCCTGTAATTATGCACCCGGGACCTATAAACCGAGGTGTTGAATTAGATAGTGATGTAGCTGATGGCAATGAAAGTATTATACTGCAACAAGTAGAAAATGGGGTAGCAATTAGAATGGCTGTTTTGTATTTGCTTGCCAATAGGGAAGGATAAATCTCGTCATTTTATTTGCAACTCTTCTTTTGATGTAATATCTACCAAAGCAAACCTTTTTACATCCGCTATTGTCATTTCATCCAATAAATCAACTACGTCTTTATAAACTGAGGTATTCCCAGCTTTTATTATGATGGAAAAGAAGCTGGAATCGCTTTGTTGTTTTTTTAATACGATGACATCTCTGATTTGCTGAATTGGGCTGGAAAGCAAGCTTGTATCTTTATCATATTCGCCAGAATAGTAGTAAACTTGGTGATCGCTAGCAAGCAGTAACGTAAGTGTGCTACTTGCTTTTACAGGAGTGGGTTTTCCTTTTTCATCAGGTAAGGTCATTCTCATTACGGATGCACTCTGTAACGAGGTGGTAAAAATAAAAAAAGTTATCAGCAGGAAGCCTAAATCAACCATAGGGGTGAGGTCAACTTTTGTTGACAATGTTTTTCTTTTGGAAAAACCTCTTTTTTCTTTCCCATTATTCGAGTTGTTATTTAATTCTGCCATAGCAATTGGTTTCAATATAGGAGTCGCTGTTTCAACATTTTCCATAAAGAGAAAAAATAAATGAGGCCCAGAAAAGGACTATATTTATTCATCTTTAATTGATCGGCATTAATTTTTTTTATTATGATGGACGCAAAACTCATTCAAATACGTGACCAGCAAAAGGAAATATGGAACAGGTATGCCGGCGGCTGGAAAAAATGGGACGAGTTTACGATGCATTTCTTAAAGCCTATGGGTGATGCAATTATTAAAGCATTAGAAGTACAGCAAACAGACAAAGTGCTGGACATAGCATGTGGTACCGGAGAACCAGGATTGACGATAGCTGGCATTGCAAACAAAGGTAGCGTGATTGGAATAGACCTTTCAGAAGAAATGCTGGAAGTAGCAAATGAACATGCTATAAGTAAGCAAATTAAAAATTATGATACGAAGGTTTGTGATGTGTGTGAACTTCCTTTTGCCGATGACTTTTTTGACAAAGTAAGTTGTAGAATGGGTTTTATGTTTTTTCCGGATATGCAATTAGCTGCTAATGAAATTTACCGGGTATTAAAAACCGAAGGAAAAATAGCGACCTCCGTTTGGGGGGTAGCTGAAAGAAACATATGGGTGACTAGTGTTACAGATGTTATTAATAGGAAGATGCAATTGACAGGTACTTTGCCCGGAGAACCAAGTATGTTTCGCTGCGCTTCAGTAGGGGTAATGAAAGGAATATTTGAAGCTGCAGGATTTGCAAATATTAAAGTGTCTGAACTGAATGGAATAAGGATATATAAAGATTTTGATCACTTATGGGAAATGATGAATGATGTAGCTGCGCCGGTCGTAGGTGCTATGGTGAAAGCGAGTAACGAAATGAAACAAAATATAAAAACTGAAGTAAAACAACTTACTCAGCAATATCAGACTACAGAAGGTTTAGAATTAGAGTTTTCTTCCTTGATCTTTAGTTGTGAAAAATGAAATTGGATTTATACTTTGGATAAATGTTTAAATTAATAAAAAAAAGTA
>JANPHE010000134.1:0-26415 GCA_031424295.1 Segetibacter sp.
CAAAAATTACCCAGATTTATGAAGGAACCAGCGAAGTACAACGCATTGTAATCGGTAGGGCTATTCTTCAATAATCAATGTTTCAATAGAAAATCAAACCTTCTTTTACGCTAGTCAAAGAAGGTTTTTTCGTTTTATCAATTTAATAATTACTTCGTTTGATATTGAAATAGTTTGCCATCCACTGAAATGCGATGAAGCCTAAAAGAAATAGGATAGAGAAGATGTTAAACAGGTTGCCGGAATAGAACGATTGTACAATAGCCAATATACCAACTATAGACATTGCAATCGTATAAATTATTAAAGTTTTCTTTTGTTTTTCTCTTGAAAACATTGATCCGAGAGGGATCATCATTGCAAAGCCAAAAGCTGCAATAGATAAGCAAGCCATATAGCCCATCATGAAATAAAGTAAGAAGCCAATGATGCAAATGATTACGCTCAGTCCTACAAAATTTGAACTTAATCTTTCTTCTTTATCCAATAAGTATTTGCCATAAGGATTTAATCTTAAAAACAAGTTGCTGATAGGCGTAAATATCCAGGTAGAAAATGCTATGATAGCCAAAACAATTAATAGTGGTGTTAGAAATGGTTGTAGCGTTTCATTGGTTTTTGCAATCAAATTGATTACTCTGGAAACTACATAAAACCCAATGATGACACCCCATTGGTACTTTGCTGTAAGGTTATTCATCCAAAAGGAATATTGCAGAAACAAACGGTAAAACAGGTAACGGGCTTTGAGTGCTTCTGCCATACCTGCCTGCGCATTTGCCATGTTGGGATTTAGTTTTAGCGCTTCTTTAAAATGTTCCAGGGCTTTTTTATGATTGCCTTTTTCCAATAGTCCCCAACCATAATTGGAATGTGTATATGCATTGTTAGGGTCGTGCCCCAAAGCCCCTTCTATGGTGGTGAAAGCATCTTCTTTTCTGCCAAGTTTTATCAGTGAAGTACTTCTGATATTGAGCCCAAGCAAATTATCCGGCTGTATACTTAGAGACTGGTCTGCCAATTCTAAAGCTGTTTCAAATTGTTTTCTGGTAAGTTTTATTGATGCCCATAATGCATAATAATCTGCATCTTCCGGATTTAATTGAATGGCATGTTGAATATTCGTTTCAGCATCATCATAGCGGTCTTCATGAATAGCAACTCGGGATTTTATATAATAGAGATAATCAGTATCAGGGCTAAGACCAATAGCACCATTAATCAGGTTTTCTGCATCGTCATATTTATTTTGGTGTAGTTTTACTTCAGACAGCATTGCCAATACGTGCACATTATTAGGCTCCTCGGATAGGAGGCCTTTTAATAGCTGGTCGGCTTCATTAAACCTGTTTTGTCTTATAAGTATTTCAGCACGATTGATTATATTTTCGGGCATTGTTACTTCTTTATTTTCAGGTGTGTTAATATGTCATCGTACAAGCCGGAGTCATTGGCAAACAAGGCAAAGTTTTTGGCAGTGGTAAACCATTCTGCAGTACTGGCTTTGTGCTTTTTACAAGCATTCAAAATGTCCTTGGTTGCTATAGGTTTCGGAATGCCATCTTCAAATGAAGCTTCCAGTTTTTCTTCAATAGCAATATCAATCAAAGCTTCAATGTCGGCACCCGAATAATTCTCTGTTTTAGAAGCCAATGCTTTATAATCGATATTCTCAATTGGTTTGTCTTTCAACTTTAATTTAAAAATAGATTCTCTTGCTTCTGCATCTGGAGGAGGTATGAAAATGATCCGATCGAACCTTCCCGGTCTTCTAAATGCAGAATCGAGATGCCAGGGAGTATTGGTTGCGCCAAGTATTAATACCCCTTCATTATTGCCATCAAAACCATCCAGCTCTTGTAAAAATTGATTGATCAGTTGTTTGCCGCTCGACTGTTTCATATCTGTTCTGCTGGCACCTAAAGCATCTATTTCATCAAAGAATAAAACACAGGGCGTATTTTCTCTGGCGACTTCAAATATGTTGTGAAGATTTTTCTCACTATTGCCAATCCACATATCCAGAATGTCATTCAGACCTACACTAATAAATCGGGCATTTACCTGACCGGCAGTGGCTTTTGCTATATAAGTTTTACCGCATCCCGGTGGGCCATATAGAAGAATGCCACCGCCTGTTTTCTTGCCATAAGCTTTGTAAAGTTCAGGATGCTGTAATGGTTTAATAATTTTAAGTTCAATCTCTTTTTTAATGTTAGCCATGCCACCTACATCTTCAAAGGTGATATCAGATTGCTGAACAAATGGTGACATAAAATCTTCCTCGTTTAAGAAGTCTTCAAAACTCGATGAACCAAGCCGCAGTTCATTGTCCAATTCTTCATCTCTGAACCCTTGATTTTGCGATAATGCCAATGCATAAACTTCCTGAGCTTTTTCTAACGACTTCTCTTTTATAAGTGCTTTGGCATATAGAATGAGCGTGTCAAAATCATTGTTTTCATTATGAATGAGCGTTTCCAATATGACATTGCATTTAGAATATTCTCCTTTCAGGTAAAAAACATTGGCTAAGCCTGTTTTTGATTCAGCATCATCGGTAAGCGTGATGAGTTCTGAAAATTCTTTTTCTGCTTCGTCCAACCTTTCAGCATGCACCAATATATTAGCTAAATGTAGTTTTAACGGAATGTTATTCGGCGAAACTTTTAATGCTTCCCTTAGGCTTTCAATAGTATTATTGTCCATTTCTAAATATAATGTGATTTTATTTCAAAAATGTGAAACAAATTAAAGCGTCTAAAGTATGTAATTTAAATAGGTTTCACTACCTGTAACAGATCATTTTAGAATAATTATTATGAATAGCTAAAACAAATTGTAATTTGTATTTCATTTTCGATCACTTTAAAAACCTTTCTTTATGAACATCAAGCATATTCTTTTTGCGTTGGTTTTCTTGTTCGTACATTCAAAAGGCCCCTTGGCACAGGGAATTTCATCCCCAAGAACGCCAAGTCCTGCTGCTACCGTATCGCAGACTATAGGTATTTCCACTGTTACCGTCAGGTATTCAAGACCTGCAGTTAGGGGCCGCGAGGTTTGGGGATCACTTGTACCTTACGGTTGGAACAAACAAAATTTTGGCAATGGCAATGAAGCTCCATGGAGAGCCGGAGCAAATGAAAATACAGTGATAGAATTATCTCATGCTGCCCAAATAGAAGGTAAGTTGGTTCCTGCAGGTTCTTATGGCTTATTCTTTATAGTAAATAATGACAATACCGGAGAATTGATTCTTTCAAAAGATTTTCGTTCGTGGGGTAGTTTTTTTTATGAGCCTAAGAATGATATGATGCGGGCTAAAATTAAGTTGCGTACCATTCCAAACGAAGAAATGCTTACCTACGAATTTGGAAACCTTTCTAAAAATGCTGCCGAGTTGTACTTAAACTGGGAAAAAAAGCAATTTCCGGTGAGAATTGAGTTTGATGTAGACCAGATAGTGATGGATAATGCTACAGAAGAATTAAAAGGACCATTGGGATTTGATTGGCAGGGATATTTAAGTGCTGTAAATTATGCAATGGAAAACAAAACACATTATGAGCAAGCATTAGGGTGGATAGATCAGGCAATTGCACAAAACAAAACGTACACGACTTTACGAACCAAAGCAGGTTTGCTGAAGAGACTGAATAGAAATGCGGAAGCAGAATCATTGATGAACGAAGCGTTGCCAATTGCTACCGAAAATGAAATGAATTCTTACGGATACCAATTGCTTAATCAAAAGGAGTTTGATAAGGCTATTGAAGTATTTAAATTGAATACGCTCAGCCATCCAAGCAGTGCTAATGCTTTTGATAGCCTGGGAGAAGCTTATTTTACCAAAGGAGATAAGAAGAATGCAATTGCAAACTTTAAAAAATCACTCAGTTTAAATCCCACAGACGGAACGAAAGCAAACTCTGAAAAATTCTTAATACAGATGGGGGCTTTGTAATTGTGGAGTTGGCTGGTGATAATTGTAATATCTGATGGTAAGTAAACTTTTAAAATAAATCCTTATTTAAAAATAACAGTACCTAAAAGGCTGGTTATTTTTTGTTCTTCCTGTTTCAATATTTTATGGATGCCAATCAGCTTCATCTGTTCTTCAAATGAAGTAGCCTTTTCAATATCACGTTGGTTTTCGTCAAACATTTTTTTCAGCTTCCTTAGCTTGAAGTAGTTCAGACTCATAATGACATCCTGCCGGCTAATGTCCCGGTTATTGATATGCATGCCTTCCATAATTTTGTCCCAGTTGGGGCTTAGCTCATACTGCTGAACACTCAGGTTCACTACCAGGTTTCTAACGCTGTCATTGTCATGATACAATAATGTCTGCATGGTTGGTAGCATCCCTTTGTAATACTGGTCTCTGTAAACGTTCAGCAACTCATTTAATGGCGCATTTTCTATATCAAATTGTTGCAGTTCTTCCAATAGGTAATCGGCTATGGTTTGGTCATCATCCCATTGTTTCAGGCCATATTCCAGCAGCACCCGAATAAGGTTTTTCTCCTGAGATTCATCATTGTTGAATAAGGAAATCGTGTCCGTATCTTCCTGTATTTTTTCGGAAACATCAAGCGGTTCTTTTTGTTGCTGCTGGCGGTTTTCTTCTTTTGTCAGCCGATCTCTTTTGTATTTATTGACCAGTGTGGTCAGGCCCGTTTCATCAATTTTTAAAATGGCTGAACATTGCCTTATATAATCCTGTTGCTTGGTAAAATCTTCTACTTTAGTAAACCTGCTCAGTGTTTCTGCTACATGGTTTACAACCGTTGCTTTTTTTGCGGTGTCATTGCCTGCATCTTTCAACATTACTTCCAGCTGAAAAAGGATGAAGTCTGTTTTGTTGGCATTTACAAATTCCCTGAAAGGGGAGGCCCCAATTTTCTTTACATAACTGTCCGGATCTTCATTGTCAGGTATCAACACCAATTTCACATTCAATCCTTCCTCCAGTGCCATGTCCAATCCGCGGAGTGCAGCTTTTACGCCTGCACTGTCTCCATCATAAATAATGGTGAGGTTGTTGGTATGCTTTCTAATGAGTCTTAGTTGGTCTATGGTCAGCGACGTGCCGCCACTTGCTACTACATTTTCTATTCCTGCCTGGTGCAGGCTTACCACATCTGTATAGCCTTCTACCAGCAAACATTCATCATATTTATTGATGGCCTGTCGGGCAAAATAAGTGCCGTAGAGTATTTTACTTTTTACATAAATTTCGTTCTCCGGTGTATTAATGTATTTCGGCGCTTTGTCGTTCGATTTGATTATCCGGGCCCCAAAGCCAATTATTTTTCCGCTTTGGTTGTGAATGGGAAAAATAATCCTGCCCCGGTAATTGTCAACCGGCATTTCGTTTCTGATGGCCACCAAACCTGCCCGCTGCGCATAATCGATATTGTACTGATTTTTTATCAAAGCTGCGGTAAGATCATCTTTCACTTCCAGGTTATAGCCTAGCTGAAATTTCTCTATTATTTCAGTATTAAACCCCCTGTGCTGTAAGTAGCTGAGCGCTACAGATTGACCTTCTTCGGTATGTAGCAGGTTGTGAGAAAAATGTTTCTGAGCAAAAGCGTTAATAATGTAAAGGCTATCAGCAATCTGTATTTGTTGTTTTACCTCATCACTTACTGCTGTTTCCTCTATCTCAATATTATACCGTGCTGCCAACCATTTCAGTGCTTCTACATAGGTATATTTTTCATGCTCCATGATGAAGCCAATAGAATTACCGCTTTTGCCACAACCGAAACATTTGTAAATTTCTTTGCTGGGAGAAACCGTAAAAGAAGGCGATTTTTCGTTGTGAAAAGGACAGTTGCCGAGGTAATTTACTCCCCGTTTTTTCAACTTTACAAATTCACCGATAATTTCTACAATATCTATGCGGTTGGTAATCTGTTGTATGGTTTCCTGAGTAATCATGCCGTTGGCGCGAATATCCTTTAAAATTAGAAGCCTTTCTAAATTTTCTTGGCTGCATAAGATGCAAACAATTATAAAGTTTGAGGAAGGCAGTCCGAAACCCATCTCATTGCAACTTATTTTAGCTTTGATCGTGCAGTCGCGGGTTTCATTAAAAAAATAGAGGTATATATTTTCTAAATGGTTGGGTGCCCACGGGCTTGAATGTTACGCCTATTCGTTTTTTGTAGAAAATGAAATGTGTACATGCCTTCGTTAGTATATTTGGTCTGCAATTGACTTTTAGTAGTTGGTTGTTTCGTTTTCATAATTTAAAGAATTGTACATCTAAATCCTTTCATTATGGCCAAAGCCACCAATAAAACAATTGAAAACCACGACAGTGTTACTGATTTTATTAATTTAGTCTCTGATGATACCAGGCGGGCAGATTGTTTTGCCATTGTAGAAATAATGAGGAAACAATCTGGTTTTGAACCTAAGATGTGGGGCCCTGCAATTGTTGGTTTTGGTTCTTATCATTACAAATACGAAAGTGGGAGAGAAGGAGATGCTCCTTTGGTTGCATTCTCGCCCAGGAAGGCTGAAATTTCACTGTACCTCTCTTCAGGTTTCGAAAACAGAGAAACCTTGCTTGCAAAATTTGGAAAGCATAAAAGTGCAAAGGCTTGTATTTATATAAAGAAGCTGTCTGATATTGACCAGAAAGTATTGAAGAAAATGATTTCGCTATCTGTAAAGCATGTAAAAGCGTTGTATAAATAGTCAAGGCATAGCTTTAGTAATTAAACATTTTCGCAGGTAGTTCTTCACTTGCAAACACATACTCGGTTATATTATTTTTCGTTAAATGCGTTTATAAATTTTAGCGAATATTATAATCGGTTATCATGCAGGCTATTTGTGAAGAACACTAACAGCGGCGAAAAATATTTATATTATTATTTTATGATTCTTAAAATTTTTTCCATCTTTTTTTTACTGATATTTTTAAATAAAAACTGTTATTGTCAAAAAATTGCAAACTGGAGTGGTTCTAGTAGACCTCTGAAATTTTATTGTGGCAAAGCTTTTCGAATTGGCGGTAGAACAGTAGATGTTTATTATTATGTTGGGCTTTCAAAAAAGCAAGTTCTAATTGGCAACCATTATTATCGAAAACTAATTTTTGGTGGCGATTCTTCTTACGTTGTTGGACATATAAGAGTTTATAAAGACACTATATTTTTGTGTAATGGAAGCAGTAAAAAAGAGATGCCATTTTTGAGTCTTTCAAAAAATTTGAAAGAATTCAGGACATGGATACCCTCAAGATTAGATGGCATTTTTTGTTGTAGTAGCTCAATTGAAAGAGATACTTTACAATTAATGTCTGATACTTTGAATGCTGTTCGGTTTAATATTAATCCTTCATCTGTTGCTGCCGACCAAAGTTATGAGTCATCTATATTAATTAATAATATTGGAATTATTTCCTTTGATGTTAAAACCGGATTCGGTGGGACGCTTCATTGCAAGTGTCAAAACCCTTGAATGAAATGAGTTTTAATAAAGATTACTTGTTACTACATAATCCCCGCTTGTTTCGGTGTTCTGAAGGGCAATGAAATATAATAAGGTAGTAGGTCTTCGATCGGAAAAATAAAACAATGATTATAAGAAAGCAGCACTCTTATTTTCTACCGGACACAACTTGTCCCGACCTTCTTTCGGGAGTCCTAAATTTCATTATAAATTGAAGTTTCGCTTCGCTTAAACTTCAACTAGAAGAGTCGGAAAGACAAATAAATGAAATGCCTCTGTTTGGTAACTGTTACTGGATTAGGCTATCGGTACAGATATTAATGAGGTGTTAAACAATTTTTTTCCTTATGGTTAATCGTCAGTTTTGCTATTTCACTTAATATCCAGTTTATATGATTGCCGCAGAAATACCTTCCGACGAATTAAGTCGTTTAAATGACCTTAGTTTATATCAGCTTTTAGATTCCAGACCAGAAGCAGATTTTGATGAATTGGTTGAGTTAGCAGGACAAATTTGTAAATGCCCTATTTCTTTGGTCAGCCTTATTGATAAAGACCGCCAGTGGTTTAAAGCAAGGAAAGGAGTGGAGGCCACTGAAACTTCCCGGGATATAGCCTTTTGCTCTCATGCTATTTTACAAAATAGTGTGATGCAAGTGGAAGACGCTATGCTCGATGATCGTTTTCATGATAATCCACTTGTTACGGGTGATCCAAATATCCGGTTTTATGCCGGCGCACCCATCATATCCCCCACAGGGTTTAACCTAGGCACAATCTGCGTAATTGATCATGAACCCAAAAAACTGGATAAGTTCCAGGAAAGGGCCCTGGAACTTTTATCCAAACAGGCCACCCGGCTTATAGACCTGCGCAATAAAAACGTGATGATACGCAGGCGTGCTGATGAACTTATATCTTTAAAAAGCAAAGCCATCACAAGGGCATTACAAGAAAACCTAGAAGATAAAGTGGAACTGGCTAATCAGCTTCACGAAGAACTGGCACAGGATATTGCAGCATTTAAAATTAGTTTATTAAATTATAACAAAATGCAGATTAATGATCAAGAACTTTTTAAATTAGTTAAAGATCAATTGCAAGCCATTCTTGATAAAACAAAAAATCTGTCTTATAGCCTCACCCCTTTATCAGCCAAGTGGATACCAATAGAGGAACTTATCGAAGAATATATTGACAAGGTGCAAAATACTTACCCGTTTAACTTAACATACAAGTTTGTGGGTATTCCAAGTACCGAGCCTTCTATTTACGCTCCCCTTATTATTCACCTAATTGAAAAATGGGCAGATTTTATAGCTGGTAAAAGTGCCCCCTCATCTCTCAACATTACCTTACATCACAGCACACATTTTGTTATAACTTTCACTCAAGAGGAACATGGAGGCGTACTAAGCGATCTGGAATCTGATGTGAATGATTCCTTGTTGCGGGAAATTGCAGACATACAGGGTGGTAAAGTTGATTGCTCTGTTTCATCGTCGGGTTTTAGTAAGGTGGAGGTAGTGCTTTCTTCAGATATAGAATAGTTAGCCAGTCTGTCACTTTTATAATTTAAACAGCCACATGCCCGCAGCTGGTTAAAATTCCGCAGGATCACTAAAATCTAACAAGGGTCTGTACGACTGTGTCCCGCAAACTTATTGTAGACTTTAGCCCGTTCACCCTAAGTATTCTCTTTAAAAGTAGTAGGTTATTCGAGGTCTTAGCACAGCGAGTCCTTAAACGTAAGATAAATTGTAATTCACACATTCATTCGTGCATTCGTTGCAATATTTAGATTATTTTGGAAATTCATTTGGTATAATTCGCTCCATAGCGGTAAAACAAAATCAGTTGTAAAACAAAAGCTGTAAAACAAAAGCTGTAAAACAAAAAAATGAAAGAATCATTAACTAGGAACAAGGATCCCACCCGTCAACCCAAAGCAGGATTAAGGTCTCAGTCAAAGCGCAAAATCTCCAATAATTTACTAAAATCCCTCTTTTTCTGCCATTTTGTACCTTCCATCTTTCCATCCTTCGCCTCCGCCTTCCCAACCTCCGCCTCCGCCTTCCCACCCTTCGCCTCCGCCTTCTCCATTTTCACTTCGCCTTCTCCATTTTCCAATTATCTAATTACCTTGACTTCCCCATTTTCCAATTTTCCAATTTTCACATTATCAAATTAGCACATTACCTCCGTTCTCCCTATGTGTTCGCTATAAATAACGGAATGTTGTTCAAGGCATGCCTTGAACGTCTAATAAATAGTGGTTTCCGCCCTGTTCTTTTGCAGCAAACGATTTTCTCCCATTTTAACCACAACACTTTTTCATTCACTTGGCTATCCGTAATTTGCATCCATGCAACAATATCACGAGCTGCTGCAGCATATTTTGGAAAATGGGGTTGTCAAAACCGACCGAACCGGAACCGGCACTACCAGTGTTTTTGGTTATCAAATGCGGTTTGATCTGGCAAAAGGTTTTCCGTTGGTAACTACTAAAAAGTTGCATACGAAAAGCATCATTTATGAATTACTTTGGTTTTTAAAAGGCGAGACCAACATTAAATACCTGACTGATCATGGTGTGAAAATTTGGAATGAATGGGCTGACGAAAATGGTGAATTGGGCCCTGTATATGGCAAACAATGGCGAAGATGGCAAGGTCCGGATGGAAAAATAATCGACCAGGTTTCAGATGTTGTTAACCAAATTAGGCATAATCCTGACAGTAGAAGAATAATCATCAACGCCTGGAATGTGGGCGAATTGTCGCAAATGGCTCTTATGCCTTGTCATGCTTTGGTTCAGTTTTATGTAAGTCCAGCCTCAACTGCAGATAGTAAAGCGAAACTTTCTTGCCAACTCTATCAGCGGAGTGCAGATGTATTTCTTGGTGTCCCTTTCAACATTGCCTCGTATGCATTGTTGACTATGATGATTGCACAAGTATGTGACCTTGATTGCGGTGAGTTTGTTCATACTTTCGGCGATGTCCATATCTATAGTAACCACATGGACCAGGTAAAGTTACAATTGACGAGAACACCATTTCCATTGCCGCAAATGAAAATAAATCCGGAAGTGAAGGATATCTTTGGCTTTCAATATGAAAATTTTACATTAGAGAATTATCAATGCCATCCACATATAAAAGGAGAGGTAGCGGTTTAAAGAAATTTGGATAATGTAAAAATGAGTCAATGTGAAAATTTGAAAATTTAAAAATGTGAAAATGTGAAAATGACGTTTTCTTTTAATGACTTTATTGACCTTTTTCATGACTCATCAATGACCTTTCATGACTCATCAATGATCTTTCATGACTCAATAATGACCTTAATAACTCTTTTTTTGACCCATCTATGACCTTTTTCATAACTCAAAATGACCTTCGTCAATAACCCAATAATGACATCCAACATATGACCATCTCCATTATAGTAGCAGCATCCACAAACAATGTGATTGGTAAAAACAACCAATTGCCATGGCATTTGCCTTCGGATATGAAATTTTTTAAAAACACAACTTGGGGTATGCCAATTCTCATGGGTAGAAAAACATTCGAATCAATGGGCAGCAAGCCTTTGCCGGGAAGAATGAACATTATTATAACTAGACAGGAAGGGTGGAGTGCAGACGGTGTTGTTGTTGTTAACAGTTGGAATGATGCCCTATTTGTAGCAAAGGAGTCGGACAGCAATGAAATATTCGTAATAGGTGGGGGTGAAATATTTTCAGACTCTATTAAAAAAGCGGATAGAATTTACATGACCAGAGTGCACACGATGATTGATGGAGACGTTTTTTTTACTGCGATAGATGAGAAGAATTGGAAATTAATATCAGCAAAATCTTGTAAAGCTGATGAAAAGCATGCATTTGATTATACATTTGAGCTTTGGGAAAGGAATTAACCGACTATGTATTCATCCGTACAACTCACTATAAAATATATTAAATACTTATTGACATCATCCAATGCCAAAGGGCATGGGGTGCATTCTCCTTTTGTATTTGATTTTATCACCAATGTGCTGATTGACAAGCGGCAGTTTTATTCTTTCAGTTCTATTGAAAAGGTAAGGGAGACGTTGTTTCAAAATGATACGGTGCTCACCTTGGAAGATTTTGGCGCAGGTTCGTTAATAGCCAAAACCAACAACCGAAAAATAAGCATGATTGCTCGTTCATCACTGAAGCCGAAGAAATTCAGCCAGCTAATGTTCAGGATCGTGAACTATTATAAAACCAATACGATTCTTGAATTGGGCACTTCGCTTGGTATTACTTCTTCTTACCTTGCTTCAGCTAATTTGCAAGGGCACTTATATACTTTTGAAGGAGCAAAGCAAGTGGCTGAATTAGCACGACAGCATTTCAAAAATTTTGAACTAAACAATATTACCATTATAGAGGGCAACTTTGATGATACTTTGCCGCCTCAGCTAAAAATGCTCAAGCAGGTAGATTTGGCATTTGTTGATGGTAACCATAGAAAAGAGCCAACCCTTTTTTATTTCAATCAAATGCTGGAAAAAGCAACCGAAGATTCAATTTTCATCTTCGACGATATCCACTGGAGTCAGGGAATGGAAGAAGCATGGGCAGCTATTCAACAACATCCGGCTGTTACTTTAACGATAGATCTTTTTTTCATCGGTTTGGTTTTCTTCAGAAAAGAGCAAAAAGTACCACAACATTTTTCGATCAGGTTTTAGACTAGGAATTCAGCCTCATCTCAAGTATTTCCAGCCCATCTAATATTTGCTTTTGCGCTTAAGTATTCTTATTCTTTCTTTGCCAGAAATAATCAACCATTTTGATTCAGCTTCCGCCAACATTAATCCAATCTTTAGAATGTGTACAAGGCTTCAGTAAAGAAAGTTTTTTGAAAGTGCATGAAGGTGGGCGGGCACTCACTTCCATTCGGCTAAATCCACTCAAAAAAACAAAAGCAGTTGACCTGTTGCCTTTAGATATCGCTGTTCCTTGGTGCAGGTATGGTATATATTTAACGCAACGCCCTTCTTTTACATTCGATCCTGTTTTTCATGGTGGGGCATATTATGTTCAAGAGGCAAGCAGTATGTTTTTGCAACACATCATTGACCAGCTTTATAAAAATGCAGATGCCCCAAAAAGGGTGTTGGATTTATGCGGAGCTCCGGGTGGAAAGAGCACCTTGCTTGCTGCATCCTTGCCCGATAGTTTGATTGTGGCAAATGAAGTGATTAAGTCACGGGTTTCTGTGCTGTCAGAAAATATTGCGAAATGGGGTAGTGGTAATGTTGTAGTTAGCAATAATGATCCCAAAGATTTTAAAAAGTTACCAGGCTATTTTGATTTGATGGTAATAGATGCGCCCTGCAGTGGGAGCGGATTGTTTAGAAAGGACAATGAAGCCATCAGTGAATGGAGCGAAGACAATGTGCAAATGTGTAGTACGCGACAGCAAAGAATATTGTCTGATGCCATTGGTTCTCTAAAACAACATGGCTATTTGATTTATAGTACATGTAGCTATAGCCAATCAGAAGATGAAGATATTTGTGATTGGATGGTAGCGCAATTTAACCTGCAGCCGGTAGCCATAACCATTGACAAAGATTGGGGAATTGTAGAGACTTATTCTTCTCTCCATAAAGTGCCTGCATTTAGATTTTATCCGGACAAGGTAAAAGGAGAAGGTTTTTTTGTAGCATGTTTCCGCCAAGACAATGTGGTGGATGAATACTGCGTTTATGATACGAAAGTGAAGGAGATAGATAAGCATAAAAAAACAATTGTAGCGCCATTTCTTACTGCTCCTGATGATTATATTTTGAATGATCAGAAGGAAATCATCATTGCCTTTCACAAGAAATGGGAAGAGGAATATGCCACGATATGGAAATCCCTTAATGTAAGAAAGGCCGGCACTGCTGTTGGAACGATCAAAGGAAAAGACTTCATTCCTCATCACGAATTGGCATTGTCACAACTGATGAATCCTTATGTTCAAAAGGCTAATCTCAACAAAGAACAAGCTTTGCAATATTTGCGTCGACAGAACTTTGAAATAGACATATCGCAAAAAGGTTGGACTATTTGCAGGTATGAGGATATTAACCTGGGGTGGATGAAAGTTTTGCCCAATCGTGTTAATAATTACTATCCTACAGAATGGCGAATTCTAAAGCTATAAATTTGCTTATCACCTTAATAATGTAATAAGCAAAGATGAAAACTCTAATCATAGCCCTCTTAATTGGTTGTTCTTTATTTGTAAATGAATTGGCAGCCCAGGACAAAACGCATACAGTTGTAGCAAAAGAGAATTATTACAGCATAGCACGGTTATACAATTTGTCACCCAAAGAAATAGCCGCTTATAATAACCTGAATATGGAAGCCGGTCTGCAGATCGGCCAGAAAATTAAAATTCCGGCTCCGGGGCAGATAACTTTGCCAGCTGCGCCCACAACCTCAGTTGTTAAACCAACTGTGGTAGCTCCACCTAAACCAACAACAGCAGTTGTGCCATCCGTTGAAAATGATGTACCCATGCGCCACGTAGTAGCACAGGGAGAAACTTTGTTTAGAATTAGCAAGAATTTCAATGTTGATGTTAATGATGTGAAGCGATGGAACAACCTTACTTCTGATGATGTGAAAATCGGTCAGACTTTGTTAATTAACAAAGAAGGGAAATCTGAACAAAGTGTAGGCCAGGTTGCACATCAAACAACAGTTGCAAATACAAATGCTCAAGTGCCTGTCGCTGCTACAACTGCACCGCCTAAAAAGGTATCAGAGGACACTGCATTGGTATATATTAGCCCGGTAGAAACGAAGATTGAAGAGCCAAAAAAAGACGAAAAAATTCAGAAGGCTGTAGCTATTAGAAGCGGAGGATATTCTCAGGCACCGCCAGTTAAACAACCCGAAGTAGAATCTGTAAAAGCGGAATCGATAGTAGTCTCCCCTGCAAAAACCCTGACTACAGCTCCCTCAAAAACCGATGTTTATTCAGCAAACGCTCCTGTTGAAGGCGCATTTTCAAATTTATTTACCAAAGGAAATAGTGCGACTAATTTTAGCGGAGAAGCTGCTACCTTTAAATCAACCAGCGGATGGCAGGATAACAAGTATTATGTACTCATAAACGATGTGGCTCCAGGTACCATTTTAAAGATTGCAACTTCTGAGAAAGTAGTCTATGCAAAAGTTTTGGGCAACATGCCAGAAATGAAAGAAAACAATGGACTGTTGTTAAGAATTAGCAATGCTGCTGCTGCTCATCTAGGTATTGTTGATCCTAAATTTCCGGTACAGGTTACTTATTATTGATCGCTATTTTTGAAAACGATAACCACGTAGAAAATTCGTTACTGCCATTCTCTTTTTGCCTTCCAATTGTAGGTCTGTTATATGCATATAGCCGTTGGCGCAAGCAAATTTCAAATAAGATTTTTCGTCTGTCAGAAAGTGACCATTAGGGAATTCATGCTGAGTAACTTCTTTTGAACTGCTGTAAATTTTCAGCGTTTTCTCATTCAGCTTGGTCAATGCTCCGGGATATGGAGACAATCCTCTGATGAGATTAAAAATTTGCTCACAGTTGTTACTCCAGTTGATGGTACATGTTTCGGTAAACAATTTGGGAGCGTGTTTTAATGCACCTGCGTCAAAACTTTCCTGTTTTAAATTTTTCAAATCATGGGCTGTTAATCCCTTTACAGTTTTAACCAATAGATCAGCACCAATCGCTTTCATTTTATCGTGCAATTCTCCGGCTGTTTCATTGTCACCTAGCGGAATTTTTTCTTGCATTAAAATATCTCCTGTATCTATCTCATGCTTAAGCTTAAAGGTAGTAACACCTGTTTCTTTTTCACCATTAATGATGGCCCAATTAATGGGTGCTGCACCTCGGTATTGTGGCAACAACGATCCATGAAGATTTAAGGTTCCCATGGACGGCATATTCCAAACAACCTCCGGCAACATTCTAAATGCCACAACAATCTGCAAGTCTGCATTCAATGATTTTAGTTCTGAAAGAAAATCCGGATTTTTTAGTTTCTCAGGTTGCATAATATAAAATCCATTGGCTACAGCAAATGTTTTTACTGCACTCTCCGTTAGCTTCATTCCTCTGCCAGCCAGCTTATCAGGCGCTGTTATTACACCGACTATTTTGCAACCTGCTTCAACCAATGCTTTTAAAGAAGCTACGGCAAACTCCGGCGTGCCCATAAATACAATTCGTACATCTGTATGCTGCATGAGGCAAATGTAATGGATGATGGTTACTCAAAATCAGGATACATTAGGTACTTCTTCCTTAATTTTTTAAAGGCAGTAAGTTTTGGTTCCCAACTTGCCCGAATTTCACTTTCGCTGTTACCTCCAACTATTTGTTCCATGAGTTCAGCATTGCCAGCCAGCTTATTGAAGAAATAATCGCCTTCCTTTTTTCCCTTTATAAAAAAAGAACCCTTATCAGGAAACAATTGATAGGCTTCCAGCAAATATTTTATTTGCAATTTGCCTTCGGTAAATTTTATAACTTCTTCATTTCTTCCAGCTAAGTTCCAGCCATAACAAAGTTTGTTTTTAAGCTTTGGATTAGCTGCCCCTTCGGTAGAGTCAGGGGTAAAGGCGTACAATGTTTTAGGCAAGGAAGGATGTCCAAATATCTGAAAGGGATGCTCCGTTCCACGGCCTTCGCTTAGTACGGTTCCTTCAAAAAAACAGGTAGATGGGTAAAGATAGATAGATGCCATATCCGGCAAATTAGGTGATGGTTTTTCGGGCAATGTATATTTGCTTTTGTGTGTATAATTCTTGCATTTTATCACAGTAATGTTCATGCCGCCATTGTTTTTCAAAGCGGTATCATTTACTAGTTTCACCATCCATGAGGTTAGAATGTCTCTGTCAATCTTACCTTCTCCCACCAGGTAATTGGCATATTCACCTATGGTCATGCCATATATTACTGGGACGGGCTGCATACCCACAAAACTGCTGAAAGCTGTATCCAATACGGGACCATCCACATAGAAACCATTCGGGTTGGGCCTATCAAGTATGATAAGTGGTTTGTTGTACTCCAATGAACTTTCTATAAAATACTGAAGCGAAGAAATATAAGTATAGAAACGAACACCCACATCCTGAATATCAAACAGCAGCACATCTACATCTGCCAAATCCGCTGCTGATGGCTTTTTTTTATTACCGTATAGCGACACTACCTTAAGCCCTGTTTTTTGATCTATACCGCTGGCAACCAATTCTCCCGCATTGGCTGTCCCCCTAAAACCATGCTCGGGTCCAAATATTTTTGAAATGGTAACGCCTAACCGTTTCAGCGTGTCAACTAAGTGAGTACCACCAATGGTAGAAGTTTGATTGGCAAAAATACCTACTCTTTTCCCTTTTAGCATAGGTAGGTATTCTTTTACCTGAAAAGCGCCGGGAAGGATAGAGCGTGTATTAGAAACAGCCGGTAGAGGTTCTTTTTCTGACAATTTTGTTTTTTGCGCCAAACAACATTGGAGAAATAAAACGGGGAACAGTAAAACACATAATTTTTTCATAATGCGAAATATAGTGTTGAATACACCAAATGTAGGGCGAAAAGATTTTTAAGGGTGAAATTTTGGGTTGGGTGCTACTTTTCCTTTCCTTTGATGCTATTTAAAATTAATGGCATCGAATTTTGGTGGGAATTTTATCCGCCGTAATAAAGCTAAATTCCGATTTTGAAAAATAGCATTTAACGTAAGTACAATTTATAAGTCAATTTATGCAACAGGTAAAAAGTGGTGATACAGTAAAAGTACACTACCATGGAAAATTAACGGATGGATCTACTTTTGACAGTAGTGAAGGCCGCGAACCACTTGAGTTTGAAGTAGGTAGCGGCAGTGTAATACCCGGTTTTGATGCCGGCGTAACCGGTATGGTAGTAGGAGACAAAAAAACCGTAACCATACCTGCTGATGAGGCATACGGTCAAAAGCAGGAAGAGATGATCATGGAGTTTCCAATGGACCGATTTCCGGAGGATATGAACCCTGAAGTAGGCATGCAGTTGAATATGAGCAATGGTTCAGGACAGAATTTCCCTGTGGTGATCAGGGAAGTGCGTGAAGAAAGTGTGATGTTGGATGCCAACCACCCTTTAGCCGGCGAAGAGTTAATCTTCGACTTGGAATTAGTAGAGATTAATGGCGGCAAATCCAGGATAATTATGCCTTAAAATAGTAAGCATTCAAAAAGGAAGAGGTTGACTGTTGAGGTCAACCTTTTTTGTTGTGGGAAACAATTTGAAAACTAGGGCTAAAAACTTATTGTACTGTTTGCTCTTTTGCTTTACCAAATGTTTTTCTAAAGTTCATCGGCTAACAGCTGTATATATTTTTCATTTTGTTTGGTGACTGATTGGCTTATTGCCGATTTATTACATCATTCCCAACTGCCGATTACCAAGAATCAGCATTGAATTTTTAAAAATGGGAACAAATTCAAATAATCATCGAAGGTTTAGCTTCAGCCAATAATATTTCAATAAATCAATCCAGTATTTTTAAGAAAAATAGGTTTATTTTTATTTAGGATTAATAGAAAAAAGTATAAAACTCTTTTATTGCTTCTCGTTAATATTTTAAAGTAAAATTAATTTGAACATTGATTAAACGATTCTGCTATGAACATGTTTGCAAAAAATGAAGCCAATACTGTAGAAGATTATCTTTTATTGGTACATGACGATCGCAAAAAAGAATTTGATTTTATTCATAGCTTCATTCAAAAAGCAGTTCCGAAACTAAAACCTTATTTTGCTTCTAATATGATCGGTTACGGCTCATTTTATTACCTTGATTCAAAAAAGCAAAAAAAGGATTGGCCCATCATTTCCCTTGCAAATCAAAAGAATTATTTCACCATTTATGTCTGCGCACTTATTGATGATAAGGTTGCAATAGAAAAATATAAAAACGAGCTTGGCAAACTAACTAAGGGTATAAGTTGCATACGGTTTAAGGAAATTGATGAAATAAATCTTGACACGCTTAAAATAGTATTAAAGCTAGCAGAAAAAAATCCTGGAGTTGCAGGTGCTCGATTAGTAGATAAATAGTTTATCCTACGATTGGTGGTACAGTTTTTACTTATTAAGTTCTATCTAAAAATAAAATCATGATCAAACAAAAACAATTCGGTGTTTGGATGGATAACCACCAAGCTACAGTAGTAGGTAATGAAAATGGAGATGATGGACCTTTAACAGTACTTGCACATATAAAAGGAGAAATTATTTCCCCAAATTCCAATGAAAAAAATGCCAACAACCATGAGAAATCTGTGCAATTAAAGTTTTTTAAAGAAATAGCTGCGCGTATGGTGAATGCCACCCATGTTCACATTACAGGAACAGGGCAAGTACAAGAGCAATTTATTCATTTTCTTGCAGATACCCCTCAATTCAAAAATAGCAAAACAGCAGAATCTACTTCCAATAAAATGAGTGATGAAAAACTTATCGAGTTTATTGTAGCTAAACTTTGATTATATTAAAAGGCGACAGCAATATAAAACAGCATTGCTGTCGCTTTTATTATTTCGTATTTCTTAGAAATAGTTGAAATAACGTTCTCCGTCAACTCTAATTTCTTAAAAAAATTCCTTTAATTTATCAGAACAGTTTTTTTAGGCATCACCTTTTCATTAAAATAATAAAGGCTGACCATTATAGTCAACCTTTATTTTGTTCTTCATATTCGTATTATTTCCGCTTCAGATAAAATCCTAACCACAATCCACACAATCCCCATGATACTAAGGCATCTATTAATTCTCCTTGTACAACAGCCCAAGGAACCTGCATCCATACATGTTGGTTATACAGGACATACATAAACGAAAAAAATCCTGCTCCAATACATTTTAAAAATACAGTGCCAAATGCACCGGGTTTACTGCCCATTATGGCTATTAGAATAAGTACGCATAAAAAGGCAGATCCAAAACTGCGAATAATATTGATGACCATATCGTTTTTCATAGCAGGGTGATAAACCACCTGCGCCCAAGGCTTGCCTTCCATATCTTTCATCCATTTTTCTTTTTCTTCTTGCGGCGCATTTATATCATGGATGGGTACCATGTATTGCCCTTCTTCTTTAAAAAAATCGGACATTGCTGCAATTACAGTGTCCTGACCAACCACTTGTTTATAACCTGCATCGTGGTGATGCATAAACATATGGGCAGTAGATTGCCAACCGAAAACGAGAACAGCACCTACCAGGGAGCCTATTAATGCTTTTTTCATTTGAAGTTATTTAAACAACAAAATAAAAATAAGTTCATTAATGTCAAAGTATTGTGGTTAACTTTTGTCAAATAATTCAACAATTGGAAGTCTATTCACATTTTCTGATTTTTTAATTCAATTATTGTAGCTGTTTTTGTCTCGTGGACTTATTCTAGTAATTTGCCTCCAAAAACTATCCAATGTTTAATAATTATCAATATACATGTGTTGAAAGATTTATGCGCTACGTGCAAGTAGATACCCAAAGTGATCCCCAAAGCAGCTCGCAGCCCAGTACCGAAAAACAAAAGAACTTAAGTAAAATATTAGTAGAGGAATTATTGGCGATGGGCATTTCAGATGCACATTTAGATGAATTTGGCTACGTCTTTGGTACCATTCCTTCAAATACAGATAAAAAAGTGCCGGTTATCTGTTTTTGCAGCCATGTGGATACTGCACCCGACTGCAGTGGAACCAATGTAAAACCTATTCTTCATGAAAACTATGATGGGATAGCCATTACACTGCCCAACGACAATACTCAAGTGCTGAAAGTAGAAGAATTTAATTACCTCAAAGAGCACATTGGAAACAGTATTATAACTGCAAGTGGGGATACGCTGCTAGGTGCGGATGATAAAGCAGGTGTTTCAGAAATAATGGACATGGCTAATTTTCTAATGACCCACCCAACTGTAAAACATGGAACAATCAAAGTACTATTTACGCCGGATGAGGAAGTAGGAAGGGGCGTTGTTAAACTTGATATGAAAAAACTGGGAGCCGATTTTGGATATACGCTGGACGGTGGCGAATTGGGGACATTGGAAGATGAAACTTTTAGTGCGGACGCTGCAGTAATAACGGTGCATGGAGTAAGTGCCCATCCGGGATATGCAAAAGGATATTTGGTAAATGCCTTAAAGATAGCCGGTGAAATATTGGCAGCGCTACCTAAGCATGAATTTTCGCCAGAAACAACAGAAAATAAGGAAGGCTTTGTACATCCTGTAAGATTTGAAGGGTTGGCTGAAAAGGCCATTATAGAGTTTATCGTTCGCGATTTTACCAGAGATGGACTACAGGCCAATGCAAACCGTTTGAAAAAAATAGCAGAAGGAGTTATGGCAAATCATCCTAAAGCAAGGATGGAGTTTAAGCAGACCGAACAGTATCGCAATATGAAAGAAATGCTGGACAAACATCCGCAGGTAGCAACATTTGCAGAAGAAGCTTATAAAAGAACTGGTTTATCAGTAGTCAAACAAAGTATAAGAGGTGGTACAGATGGTAGCAGGCTTAGTTTTATGGGATTGCCTTGCCCTAATCTTTTTACAGGCATGCAGGGCATACACAGCAAGAAAGAATGGGTAGGTGTTAGGGACATGAAGAAAGCGGTAGAAGTGTTAGTGAATTTGGTAGGTGTTTGGGAGGAAAAGGGCTGAAAAAAAATCATTGCATAATCAAATAAAATAATAATTTTTATAAGCATTAAAGAATTTATTATGGATAATAATTTACGAATGTTTTAATCTAAAATAAGTTCAAGTTTTTTTTCTTCAATTACGTATAGTATTCAAAATATAATTATTTTTATATCATAATTCAAAGTCATGATTAAAATATTACTATCGTATTGTCTTTGTTTCTTTTTTTATAATGCGGTTTTGAGCCAGACAGTTCAGAAGTATGGACCGGTAATTCATTATGCATATACATGGCATAGATTTGACGAGATAATGAACAATACGGCACCAACCGGATTTGATGCATCTAGTGCTACTCTGTTGATTAAAGGAGAAAATGGGCAGGGATATGCTACCTTGATATTGGATATTGGAGATCATGGTGGTAGAAACCAAGGAATCAATCCTTTTAGGTTTATTGTGTTTCAATTAGACTCGGTTACTAATCAAGCAACATACAGATCAATAGAAGTAAAAGATCCCCAAGGGAATGTTATGACAAGTTCTTTAGGAAGAACAGACGGAAAAGCTGTTTGGGGAAGAGATGGCAAATTGTATATTCTAACTTACGGATCTGGAAAATATTTAGTTGAGTTTAACCAGAACAATTATACAGCTACTGCCTATCCGGTACCAGCAGGGCTTGACGAACTCTTTATGGCAACAGCGGGACCACTTCCCGATTCAACCAATGCAAAAACCATTATTTATGGAGGCACTTTCAATTCATCGCAGGTTTGGTGGTTCGATCCTACTGCTCCCAATCCTAAAATAGAATTCATTCAATTTGAATTGGATGGCATGCAGAATTATGTACATGGTGTGATAGGAAAAGGAGACTGGTTATATGCAAGATTGATCAATAGAAGTCTGGCAGCTAATGCCTATAGAAGTGCCTGGGCTGTAAATATAAAAACCAAAACGAAATACCTTATTTTCCATTCTACAAAAGCCAATTTTGAACTAAAAGGTTTTAAGGACAATCAAAGAGCCAATCAATACAACATTTTTCTGGTTTTAAATGGAAAATCTCCAGGTACTATTTATCCAACTCCAACTGCTATTCCAATGGGTAATTTACCTCCCGCTGGTGTAGGTATTAATTGTCCTTGTTACAATATAGACCCCAAAGGGATTTATTGGAAGTTTCCATCAAATATCCGGAATACCTACTTTATAGCGCCTTATTACAGTGCAAGCGAGTTGACTGGTTATAATCCTGAATATACAATTAATCAGTACAATGAAAATTACGCATGGGACAAAGCCACTCACCAACCTTTTATTAATCCCCCATCAGTAGGTGGAAATTTTATTTGTGATCCAAATTTAAACAATGGCAAATTCTTTAACTTTCCATGGGGATTGAGAAGCAAGTTTTCTAACCTGCCGACTAGTGCCTACAACTATAACTTCCGCTTAACTGGAGAAATGGCAGATGTTAAAAATGCAATTGAAGATGGTAATCACTTATGGGTAGGATGGGATAGCTATGATCCAATGATCACTAATTCCAACAAGCCAAAGACTAGTTGGGATGGAAATAATACACTTTATTTTCAATTCCCTGGTAAGGCACTGCAGTCAAAGCAGGTAGGATTTTTCACAGTTACAGGCAATGCCAATGATTTAAAGGATTATGATGCAAATCTTATGGGGCTTTCCATGACTGCCTCCTCAGGCGATGGTTGGGTAAATGGTGCATCAACGCTTGTAAAGGGAGAGAAGAAAGAAGGCTACGGAATAATGAAAGGTGTAGCAACTAATTCGACTAATCCATTAGGATATTCTCACGCTTTACTCGGAAGGAATAATGTTGATGCAGATGATATTATTGCAATGGGACCGGTTTTTAATGGCAATAGGTTGGGCACCCATATGTTTTCAGGATATCCTGGCTCGATCCAAATTTATACCTTAGACACTAATGGTTGTACTGGTACACCAACAAGCAGCCTTATTTGCAGGCCACGCAATGTTTCAAAAATGTATCCGCTAGAGATCATTTTGCCTGATGGAAATACGCAGTATGGTCCTGAAACATCTGTTGGAGCAAGAGTGTATTCTCCTGATAATTATCTGCCAAATACCAATAATATTATAAATTACAAAATTGTATCTGTAGGTGCTGCAGGAAGGGCAAGGCAAGGTCTATATAGTGCTATAGGTATTCATAATTTTCAATACAACGAATCAACTGGAACTGTTATACCAATTACCAAACCTTATAAAGTCATTGACAGACTGAATTATAGTTATATGGATAGCCTTACACCTATTTCTATAACAAACGAAGCAACTAGTTTGAGTTGCATTATGCAACCAAAAACACTAGGCCTAATAAATGCACCATATAATGAAGGTAAAGGTTATTACAAGCCATCAAATACAACATGTCGGTCTTCCTATTTGAGATTGCTAATATCTACCAGATCAATTATTGGAACTATAAAAAAGAACCAAATTTGGATATACAATCCAAATACTGATCTTATTTCTGCTGCTATGGACCTTCCTGATCCGGATTTGAATTTGATGCCTATTGAGTATCTTAAAACAGTAGGTGATTTCTATATGGGAAAAACAACTGGTTGTGATGCCTCTGGTAAATGTGTTCGAATCATTTTTTTATTCAAAGTAAAAAACAATGCAATTATTCCAGGAAGTATTGTAAAGTTTACAGACCCTTCTATATCTAATATTACCAATTATACGGTTACTGATAACGTTAATGATTTTAGGTATGATGGTAAGATTCATAAAGTATTTTTTTCTTATAGAGATCAAGTAAATAAGGTGAGAATTGCTTCTTTTGACATTATTGCTTCAAATAATCGGCAGAAAATCACTTTTAGTTCAATGACAAATTATATTTATAATGACAACGATGAAATTGTGGACTTTGCATACGTGCCAAAACAAGGGGTGTCCTTTACAGATCTTTTAATGGTGGGTGGCAAAAATCTTTATGTTCTGAAGAACGTAGTACCAATCAAAGATTATTATGCACCACCTTCCATTGTAGGTGGTGATGTTGTTTTGACTAAAAGTGAGGCGGATGTTTTTCCCAATCCATTTCAGAATCAAATAACCATCAATACATCTTCTCTTTCAATTGGCAATTATGCTTTGAGATTAATTGATAATACCGGAAAGGAGTTATTTACCAAAAGGATGGCAATAGATGTAAAACACCCAGCCTATAAGATGAATATACCTACATCTTTAAGTAAAGGATTTTACTTGTTACAGATAGTTGGAAAAGAAGTTTCAAAAACGATTAAGTTGGTAAAGGAATAATGATTTAATTCACCTTTTTATTAAATGGCACAATTTATTATGTGCCATTTTTTATTTCAATGAAATGATTTCTTTTCTTATTTTTTATTCTGAGAAAAGTGAAGTTACAAATAGCCGATTGTTTAACGCAAGTCAATTAGAATTTTTATCTTTCTTATTATGCAATATTGGGCTTTTCTATATGCAAGCGTTAGGAATTACAAATTCGCTAAACACAGCAAATAACAACTTCAACTATAAAAGTAATAAAAAGACTAAATTGATATAATTTAGCTTTATGATTGCTACTACAAGTCTTTGGGAACAAGAAAGCTTTTTTGCACCATCGGATGTTATAATTGTGGGAAGTGGATTGTTGGGTTTGTGGACTGCCTTAGAAATAAAATTAAGAAAACCATCTACATTAATTACAATTATTGATAGGGGAGTAATTCCCATTGGAGCATCAACTCGCAATGCTGGATTCGCTTGTTTTGGTAGCCCAGGTGAAATGATCAGTGATGCAAAAACGATGGGCGAAGAACAGATGTGGCAATTGGTTGAGATGCGATACCGGGGAATACAAAAAATCAGAAAGCATTTTGGAGATACAGAAATTGGCTTTGATGCCATAGGAGGATATGAATGTTTTAATGCTACTTCAATTAAATTGGAAGAAATAAAAGATCGTTTAAGCTGGATAAATAGCGAAATGGAAGTTATTACAGGGGTTAGTAACACATTCAAATGGTGTAGCAATAAAATGAATGGATTCGGTCTGCACTGTTTTGATGCTTTGATAGAAAACCAATTAGAGGGGGGTATTCATAGCGGTAAATTGGTTCTGGGGCTGATCAAAAAGTTGCAAGCTTTGGGGGTAACAATTTTGCAGGGCATCGATGTTAGTGGTTGGGAAAAAGGAAATTTAAGCATTGAAGTTCAAACATCTACGATGTCCTTACAAACGCAACAACTAATTATTTGTACAAATGGAATGCTTTCCACCATTGCCAAAGATTTGTACATAGAACCCGCAAGAGGGCAAGTTTTGGTAACTTCTCCAATTAATCAATTATTGCTCAAGGGAACATTTCATTTTGATGAAGGATACTTTTATTTCAGAAATGTAGGCAACAGGGTATTGATTGGTGGGGCTAGAAACATGGACAGGGAGAAAGAAAAGTCCAATGATTTTTTACTGAACGATAATATCCAGCAGGAACTTGAACAATTTTTAAAAAGGCATATCCTTCAAAATATTTCATACACAATAACGCACAGGTGGAGCGGTATAATGGGTTTTACAAGTAATAAACTTCCGTTAGTTACAAAATTAGAAGAGGATGTTTATGCGGCTATTTGCTGCAATGGAATGGGAGTAGCCCTTTCTCCAATCATAGCGGAAGAAATATTTAATGATGTCTTTTCTTGACCAAGCTGTTTAATCCATTAACCAGAATTTAAGCAAAACCCATACTTTTCAAGCAAAACAGCAAAATAAAGCTCGTACTTTTGCAGAAATTGCTTTATGAAACTAAGTTTTACAATTGTTGTTTTCCTTTTTGTTTCTTCATTACTTGCCCAACCTCCTGCCGGGTATTACAATAGTACTACCGGACTTACATGTGCTGATTTGAAAACCACTTTAAAGACGATTATTACCAATGGTTTTAATCAACAATCCTATGGTGACCTGTGGTCAAGATACGAGACGACTGATGTAAAACCCCGAGAAGTTGGGACAGGTTCATCCTTGGTAATTTGGGATATCTATTCTGAAATACCCGGTCCCGCTAATGACCCGTATAATTTTACACCTGGAACTGGAACCGGTGGTCAGCAAGACCAAGGGCAAGGAGGAAATATAG
>JANPHE010000135.1:0-1954 GCA_031424295.1 Segetibacter sp.
TGAAAGCGCAGTTGGCTAAGTATGATATGCTTAAAGATATGAAAGGGCTGAGTAAGGAGGCGTACTACTTTCAACAGCAATTGAATGAATACAAGGCCATGCTAAAAGACCCAAAAAAGATAGAACAACGGGCTATAGATGAACTGAAGAAACTTCCAGCATTTACTAGTTTTATGCAGAAGAACTCGCAACTGGCGCAACTGTTTGGAATGCCAGCTAACTATGGCAGTGCTGAGAGCCTTGCAGGATTGCAAACGAGGGCATCAATACAAAATTTACTTGAACAAAAGTTTGCTGGGGCAGGGGTTAATCCGCAGCAATATATTCAGCAGCAGGTGGTGGATGCGCAGGGGGAATTGAGTAAGTTGAAGAGTGACCTCATCCGCCAAGGCGGACAGGCTCCCGGGCTTTTTGAGAGTGGAGAGGGAGGAGGAAGTGGTGATTTGGGGTTTACACCCAATAGCCAAAAGACAAAAACATTTTTGAAGAGAATTGAGTATGGTGCTAACATACAAACACAACGACCTAATGGGCTATTGCCGGTGACGAGTGATGTGGCGCTGACAGCAGGATTTAAACTGAATGATAAAAGCATTATTGGCATTGGGGCAAGCTATAAGATGGGATGGGGAAATGGATTTAACAGCATTAAAATAACGCATCAAGGATTGGGCTTGAGAAGCTATGTAGATTATAAAATAAAAGGTGGCTTTTGGTTGAGCGGTGGATACGAACTGAACTACCAACAAGCCTTTGAAAAACTAGACATACTAAAAGATTTGAGTAGTTGGCAACGGAGTGGGCTGCTAGGTCTGACCAAGAAATATAAAATTGGTAAAAAGACAAACAACATGCAGTTGCTGTGGGATTTTTTGAGCTATCGGCAAGTGCCGAGTACGCAGCCGATTGTGTTTAGGGTGGGATATGTTTTTTAATGGATAATTTTTCGATGTATGATTTTATCTGAGGCGGATGATTGAGGATGATTTTTTGATTGTTAAAATAAAACTTTGAATATGAAAATAGAAATGAAAAGGTTGTTGTTTTTACATCTTTTTATTGTAATATTTTACAATTGCTTTTGTCAATCAAATAATAGTGCTGCTCAAAATACACCCAAGGTTATTCCGCCTTCTCCTAATGCAGCTGCTATTGAAAAGTTCGGATCTATACCTGTTGATTATTCTACTGGTGTGCCTCAGATTTCTTACCCTTTTTGGAATTGGAGCAGAGGAAAATTATCATTAAACATTGGGCTTAGCTACCATGCAGGCGGACACAGAGTAGATGAAATGGCAAGTAATGTAGGATTGGGTTGGGCATTAAATGCCGGTGGGAGAGTTTCAAGAACAGTTCGAGGCTTAAATGATGATGATCAAATATACGGTTTTATGTATGCCCCTTATCCTGGGTTTATGCATACCTATCAATACGATGGAGAATTTCACTTCGTCAACTCTTTTGTACCAGATAATATTAGCCAGAGCCTTATGATTACAAAGAATAATGGCTCATTACTTCCAATTGCAGAGGCAATTGCCAAAGGAGAAAGAGATGGAGAGCAAGATATTTTCAGTATAAATATTGGCGGAAAATCCTGTCGTTTTGTTATTGACCGGCAGCAAACTATCTTACCATTAGAGCATACCACATGGAAGATCTCAATGCAAACAAACCCTGTAAATACATCAAATGGGTCAGGAGGGTTAATCACTTCATTTACTGTAATTGATGATAATGGCCTTGAATACTTGTTTGACAAAATAGAAACTCAAAGTTCTTTGACCTACTCTGACCCCGCATCAATACCTCCACCTCCCTCTAACCAATATACGTCTGGATAGTTGTTAAATAAAATTACTGATCCGGCTACATCTGAATTAGTAACCTTTAATTATGTAAGTAGCTCAAAAAGCTACGAAACAGGGTTTTCAGAAAGTGAAACTCAAGAACT
>JANPHE010000136.1:0-3886 GCA_031424295.1 Segetibacter sp.
AATCAAACAGAAACAAATTAAATCCCACTGATTGAAGTTGAATTTCAGATCACAAAACCAATAATCATTTTAACCTTCTCCAAGAGTACTTAATCATTGAGCAATTTAATCGTTGAATATATTTCATTTATATGCTGAACAAAAACTTAACAGCTTAAAAAACTGTACCACTATATTTGCAATCTTAAAAAAAAGAATGGAGCTTACCACGGTAATTTTTGACATGGATGGTTTGTTGATAGATAGTGAACCTTTATGGAAGGAAGCAGCTACTGACGTATTTGCAACTTATGGTAAAAAATTAAGCGCTGAAGAATATGCAACAACTACCGGTTTAAGAACTGCTGAGTTTGTTGCCTGGTGGCTTCGCGATTTTAAGTTTGATACTCAAGAATTAGATAAAGCCGGAGAACATATAGTTAAACTAGTAATCGAAAAAGTAAAAGAAAAAGGAAAACCCCTACCTGGTATAGAGCACATTATTGACTTTTTTCACTCCAGAAAATACAAAGTAGGTTTGGCGACCTCTTCTCCTATGAGCATTGCGGAAACGGTAACAAGCTTATTAGGCATCAATGACTACCTTCAAGTAATAACATCTGCAGAAAAACTCGACTATGGAAAGCCGCATCCCCAAGTATATCTGGAATGTGCCAAAGAACTACAATCATCCCCTCTAGAATGCATTTGTTTTGAAGATTCCGTGAATGGAATGATATCAGCAAAAGCTGCAAGAATGAAATGTGTTGTGGTACCAACATATAACCAACAGAAAGACGATAGATGGAGCATTGCTGACCTGAAAATATCTTCTTTGAAAAACTTCAGTGAATTACATATCAATCTACTAAATAACTAATTGAAGAAATAAAAAACCCAGACTTAAAACAGCCCGGGTTCTTGTTGCATAGGGATAATATTTTTGAAGAATTTATTTAGTATTTATCAACATTTGATTGAAAATGGTGCCGCTCAAAACAACTTGAACTTGATAGGAGCCAGTTGCTAATGTAGCTTCATCAAATGGAACAACATTTACGCCTTGCGATACAGGCACTACTTTTTTCTTTAGCACCTTACCTGCCATATCAATAATCCGTATGGTGGCCATATCCTCCCTGGTGGCATTAATTCTTACCGCAAAAGAAGAGACTGCAGGATTCGGGAATAAGGAAACATTTGCGGTTGCATAGTCACTCAATCTTATCGATAATACCTTGCTAATTTTCCATGTTCCATTCTTATCAAATTCTCTAAGTCGGTAATAAACAGTGCCGCTTTTCAATCCTGCTATATCATCGTAAACATACGTATTTGTAAGTCCATTGTTTCCATTCGATATTACTTTGGAAACCTGTACAAATTCAACACCATTGAATGACCGTTCAATGATATAGTGGCTCATATTCACCTCATTCTGAACAACCCATGTAAGTTTGACATTTTTATTTGCAAAAGATGCTTTGAAACTAATCATGCTAACTGGAAGAATAGCAACATTTCTCCAATCTCGGTCAACTGTCGGGCATTCACCAAGCATCATTTGAGGCAGCGGTGCCATACTTCCTGCCGGAACAGGCCCGTTTCTGTTACCACCTGCCCCCATTTCATTGTGACAAACATTATTATTGAACCGGTTTGCAGCTAAATTCAAATCATAAGTATCAAACTGATCTATCAATCCATCCTGGTCTTTATCGCCATATTCAGTAACAAAATTGTAGTATATACCTGACCCTTCATTCACATCCGGTGCACCATCATTATCAGTATCTAAATCTCGTATATCCGGTGTACCATCATATTCTTTATCGTAAGGCGTTATTCCTGATGCCTTTCTTGTACAAACACCTTTATCAAAATCGTAAGCGTCATCTAAGCCATCTTCGTCAGCATCTTCACCCGAAGGCTCAATATAGGAACAGGTTGGTTGCCCTTCTACATTATCTGTTATGCCATCATTGTCAGAATCTATATCGTAAGGATTGGGACAACCATCTCCATCATTGTCTAATAGAATAATTCCTTTAGCCCCAAATCCAAAATAATTATCTGCATCATTAATATTGTTGGTATAATTAATTGTCCTCACTCCATCACCATCATTGTCGTTCATTCCGGATGTTAGGCCAATATATCCGCCAGCAAAAGCATCCAATTGTAGCGCTTCTCTATTGTCTGCTATCCCATCTGCATCACTATCAAGATCAAGGTAGTTGGGTTTGCCATCACGGTCCATATCTCTAGGCCGTAAACCTTTACTAGATGATGTGGAGGTGCTATTCTCATTAGCATCCGCTGAAGACATTAAACCATCTCCGTCATTATCTACCCCATCTGCCATCCCATCTTTATTTATATCCAATATTCTGGCATCTCTTGATTCTTGAATATCTACTATTCCATCATTGTCACTATCAAGGTCCAATTCATTAATAACACCATCTCTATCCCAATCAAAAAAATCGTTAATCCCATCATTATTGCAATCCTGCCAGGTTAGTGGAATGAAAGGTCTACCATAAACATCGTTTCCTATAGGTGTAGAACAGCCCGGGGAAGAATCAAGATAATTAACTGTTCCGTCGCCATCACAATCACCAAATGCGTCATATCCCCTATTCTCAACTATATCGAGAATACCATCGTTGTCATCATCTATATCGGTGAGGCTGCCCAACTGGCTGAAGGCAGGGCTAAAGTGAAGTGTGAATAATAGAAACAGCGCAAAGCCGCATTTCCTTTTCATGGTAGTTTTTTTAGAAATATTAGAATTTAGATTCTGGTGAGGATTAAATCACCTGAATACAGTCTTATCAAAAAATAGGCGGATTAATTAAAAATGAGTTTTAATCACTTTCAACTTTATAGGATGAAATGATGGAAATGAAAGTTGCAAGGCTGGTTCAAAACCTATTGCCTAATTTAAATTTTATGATTTTTTTTCAATTTTGATTCTAAAAAACAATCAATGCATTTAAGAGAATATAATTGTCAATAGGTAATTCATTTATCTTCGCCACAAATTTTGAAGTCTTATGAATTTGCATGAATACCAGGCTAAGGAACTTTTGAAAAAATACAATGTCCCTGTTCAGGAAGGCATTGCAGTAGATAATGTGATGGCTGCTGAAGAAGCATACAGACAGATTAAGAACGATACAGGCAATCAGTTTGCTGTAGTAAAAGCACAAATCCATGCAGGTGGTCGTGGAAAAGGAAAAATTGTGGGTTCAGAACAACGTGGAGTTGCTGTAGGCAAAAGTCTCGAGGACATTACAACCTTTGCTAAAAACCTTTTGGGTCATACCCTTGTCACCATTCAAACCGGACCGGCTGGAAAAAAAATAAACAAAATCCTGATAGCCCAGGATGTATATTATCCTGGTCCTAACCCCGTGAAGGAATTTTATTTAAGCATATTACTGGATCGTGCCAAAGGGCAAAATGTAATAATGTATAGTACTGAAGGGGGAATGGATATAGAAGAAGTTGCTCACAATACTCCTGAAAAAATATTTAAAGAATGGGTACATCCTGGTGGTGGACTTCAAGGATTTCAGGCAAGAAAAATTGCTTTTAACCTTGGGCTTTCCTGCGAAGCATTGAAAAACTGCGTGAAGTTTGTCACCAACTTATACAATGCTTATGTAGGCCTGGATTGCAGTATGCTGGAAATCAATCCGCTGTTTAAAACGGCTGACGAAAAGATCATTGCAGTTGACTGCAAGATGAACCTTGACGAAAACGCCCTAATGCGTCACAACGATTTAGGTGCATTAAGAGATGTAAATGAAGAAGATCCTACGGAAGTTGAAGCAGGTCAATACAACCTCAACTTTGTGAAACTTGATGGAAATGTTGGTTGTATGGTTAATGGTGCCGG
>JANPHE010000137.1:0-5649 GCA_031424295.1 Segetibacter sp.
CTTGCAATAGCAATGATTTTGGAAATCAAAATGGTATTTTTATAGAATTGAATAAAAAAAATTCCACATCAACTTATTTTAAGCCAATTACAAAAGATAATTTGACGATGTCTGCAATCTACTATGCAGTTCGACATTGCATTGAAGCATCATGGCTTAATGATCGAGATCAATTTCTTTTTCCAAATAATGGGTGGGAAACAGATGTTGAGTTTCAAAATGACTGTCTTGTCTTTACGCTTTTCAGTAACGATATTCAATCGAAGGCTGGAATAAATCATTGGATACCATTCACAGAAAGCGAAGTAAACTCGAAAGAAAAATTTGAAAGCAATTTTATGAGTGACTTCGTAAAAGGAAAAATTAAATCAGAGCAACAATCTGACGGCTTGTTTGGTGACACCAAGCAAAACCACTTTGACATCAATAAGCCACGGCAATTTTCAACCGAAGCTACATCAATTTTTAACGCAGGACTTGAACTTTGGAAACATTATCATTCGCAAGACAACGTAAATGTTAATGCAAGTTTATATGACATCAAACTACACTTTCAAGGTCGTAACGATAAAGGAAGAATGAATGCAAAAAGCACAGACGAAAAATACACAGAACTAATTGGCAACTTGCGACAAAAACTAAATTTGCTATCCGATAAAATCGCACCGAAAGTTTACGAACACGGATTTTTGATACGATGAAAATAACAACTGATATTAATAACTATGGTTTCGTCTTGCAACGCTAGTCAAATTGTCCTAACGACAATACAAAATGAATAGCAATAAAAAGTTGATTTTAAATACTCGTATTTTTTGCTATATTGCGGATTGTAACACAAATCAGCAGCGTTAGCCTGCAATGCGAGTTCACCCCCGAAAAACCTTAACTGATCATGAAAATTGCTACTTGGAATATCGAGAGACCCACTTCTACTTCTAAGCGTCTGCCGCTGATAATTGAACAATTAAAGCAGGTTAACGCAGACATTTTGATACTTACTGAAACAAATGATACGATTGATTTAGGCGAAACGTACACAACATTTCATACTTATGAATTGACAGAGACTTTTTATAAAGCAGGAGAAAAGCGAGTGAGCATTTATTCAAAGTACAAATCAAACGGACAACTTAAAACATGCAGAGAAGACACAAGCCTTTGCGTGATTTTACAAACACCTCTTGGCGACTTAGCTGTCGATGGAACTATCATCGGAATTAACGGAAGCAAGCGACAGAATTTTACTGATGATTTGGCGTTGCAGTTGATTGACTTTGACAACATCGCTGCGAATTACAACTTGTGCATTGTGGGAGACTTGAACATTTCGTTTGGAGACAACTATTATTATACAAAAGATGGTCGTGACAAGTTGAACTCATCTTTCAGCAAATTGAAGTTAGTGAATTTGACATCAGAAGTGTCGAACAACATTGACCATATCGTGTTGACTAAATCGTTTATTAGTGAACATGCTTATCAAGTGGAGACTTGGAATAATCCACCCGATAGAAAAACTTATAGCGACCATCTAGGAGTGGCTGTAACTATTAACAGCGTCTCCTAAAAACAGCACTGGAGGCAATAAACCGTTTGCCAGTTATTGGGGCAGGAAGTTGGAGCAATCAACAGTCCCGCACATGAGGGATGCTTTTGTTCGAGCGTAAAGTTCTTTGTTCAGTTTGCCCGAATGAATTCGTTCAGTAGGCCTTTTGTTTATACATTTACATTCGTTCGCTGTTGGGCTGAAAGTTCACGCTGAAGGAACCCCACATTTGGCAGGGCTAGCTATTAAATAACCCAACAACGGCAAGCAGGCACTCGTTGTGAGGAATGCTACACGACTACCCTGCCAACATTAACAGACGAAAATAAATGTTAGAAGTTTTACGACAACATATTATTAGCAGACTTGGAAACGACATTGATAATTTAGACACAGTTTTAAGTTATTTTAAAACCTTGCAAATTGGCAGAAACCAATTTTTAGTTCAGCAGGGACAGGTTTGCAAACAAGTTTATTTTATTGCTAAAGGTTGCCTTCAGGTTTTTATTTACGACAACGATATGAATGAAACAACAAGAGACATTGTAACAGAAGGAACCTGGTGTTCTGAATTATTGAGCTTTGGAAGTGGAAACCCAGCGACCGAAAATATTAGAACTGTTGAGCCTTGTGAATTGTTGGCTATTGACAGACAAGGCTTTCAAAAAATGATGGAAACTGTACCACAGTTTGAAAAAGTTTACAAACAAATTTTAGAGACTTCTTACGCTAATTCTGTTTATCGTATCAACACTTTTGTTGCACTTTCTGCACTGGAAAGAATAAAATGGTTAATGGAATTTAGACCTAAACTAATGACAAGAGTTTCAAGCAAACTCATTGCTTCTTATTTAGGAATTAACAAAGATGTTTTTAGCCGCCTAAAAGCCAAGTTATAAATACATGAAGCCCATAGAAAATGAAAATACTTTTTATGCAAAAAACAGCCAACAATGGAGAAAATGGCTTGAAAAAAATCATGTAACTAAAAAAAGTATTTGGCTTATTATCTATAAAAAGGATAGTGACATACCCTCTGTTTTTTATCCTGAAGCTGTGGACGAAGCCCTATGTTTTGGATGGATTGATAGTCTCCCTAATAAAAGAGATGATGAAAGCTACTACCAATTTTTCTCTAAAAGGAAGCTAAAAAGCAAATGGAGTAAGGTTAATAAACTAAAAATAGAAAAGTTGCTAAGTGAAAATAAAATGATGCCTGAAGGAATAAAGATGGTGGAATATGCCAAACAAAATGGAACGTGGGATGCACTAGACCCTGTAGATAATTTGGTAATCCCCGCCGAAATGCAAGAACTTTTTAAAAACAACATAGTAGCAGAAAATAACTTCAACAATTTTCCTTACTCCACCAAACGTGGTATTCTTGAGTGGATTTACAACGCTAAACAAGATGGAACAAGGGTAAAAAGGATTACAGAAACTGTAACCTTAGCAACAAAAAACATACGAGCCAACCAGTATCAACCCAAAAAATAATTCCGCAAAACATAGACTTTTATCATCGTCCAATGAAATTCGATCCTCGATTTTTGCATGATTATTCATAATCAAAAGTGCAAAAAAAATGAAAGAGTATTTATTATTATTCAGAAACGCAAGTGCCGAAAACGGCTATTTAGCAACATCACAAGATATGTCAGAAGATATGCCCAGGTGGCAATCGTGGATTGGCAATATCGCAATGCAAGGCAAATTGGTTCATACTGCACCAATGGAATACACAGCTTCCTTGGTAAATAAAGAAGGCATTGAAATTGGACCACACAAAGAAAGTAACACAGTTTTAGTTTCTGGGTTTTTAATATGCAAAGCAGACGATTTGGAAGAGGTTCAAGAGTGGAGCAAGACTTGCCCAATCTTGAAATATCCAAACAGTTCTGTAGAGATTAGACCGTTAATCCCATTTCCAACAAACTAAAATTTTAAACTATGGACAAAATTTTAAATGCAGGAAGATATATTTTTCCATTATCGTTTTTATTGTATGTTGGTTTGCATCTTGGTAAGCCAGACGTTGGTGCTGCTTTTGTACCAGACTATATTCCATTTGCATACTTTTGGAATTACTTTACATTAGTTTGCATTTTGCTTTTCATAGTAAGTGCAGTAATCGGGAAGTATGATAAATTGGCATATTGTTTAATGGCACTTTATGTAATCCTTATGGCTTTCTTAGTTCACTTACCAAGAGCAATGGGACACGAATTAGACGCAACTGCAATGATGGCAAACCTTGATAGGGAAAAGGAACTTGAAATGGTAAACTTTTTTAGAAACATTATGGTAACAGGTGCATTATTAGCATTTGCAAAATTTGTTTCAAAAGACAAAAGAATTGTTGGTTAAACCAGCAAAACAAATTATTGAAGTCGGGACAAAGCGTTGGGACTTTTTTGCATTTTCATTAGGTGGACAGAAAAGCACTACGCCCAACATCAAGTGGAGTAGACGAAAAGCCCCAAATTAAAGCCCCGATAATCAGGGATTATCGGGGCTTTTTGTTTTACTCCATGAAGCCCAGCTAGTTGAAGTTAAAACGAAGCGAAACTTCAATTGATGATGAAATCTAGGACTATGTCCGGCAGAAGGTCAGTGTGCTGCTTTCTTATAATCATTGCTTTTCTTTACCGGTCAAAGACCTGCAACCCTTTTATATTTCAGTGTCCTTTGGAACACTTAAACTAGCAGGGTATTTGTGATGTACGCAGTAGTTTTATCACAAACTGTCGTTATACACAAGCTACCAGAAAAATCACAATAGGCTTACATCAGATAAATTTTGTATCTTCGGTTAGTTAAAAAATTAACAACTATGTTATACGGACAAGTTAGCATTGATCCAGAAATCATGAGCGGAACACCTGTGTTTGCAGGCACTCGTGTACCAGTGAAAAATCTATTTGACTACATAGAAGGTGGCGAAGACCTAACTGAATTTCTTGACGATTTCCCTTCTGTTTCTAAAGATGCTGCAGTTGCAGTTCTCGAAATGGCGAAACGTACATTGACCACTGAAAAAATGTTGCATGAAAATTTTGCTTGACGAAAGTTTGCCGCGAAAACTAAAAAACGATTTTGGGACTGCACATGAAATTTATTCAGTACGTGACAAAGGTTGGCTAGGACAAAAGAATGGGGCTTTACTCAAACTTATGGTTGAGGATGGATTTGATATTTTAGTTACCGTTGACCGAAACCTTCCATACCAACAAAACTTAGAACGATTACCCTTGACGATATTTGTACTTTGCGCATTTGACAATAGGCGAGCTACACTAGCTAAACTTATTCCTAACCTATTCGGTAGGCTTGCTGAAGGCAACTTGCAAAACGTAATTGAAATTTCCTAGCATTTCCCGCCTGTCTGGATTGGCTTTTGTGCGAGTGTGGCTTGACAAACAAACATCGGCCAAGGGAGAACCTGCGAGGTCAAATATCTTGGACTATCGGCAATACTTGTTCGTCGTTTTAGTGAAATCAAATTTACCCAACTCCAGTTTATCGATAAACCCATCTATCAACCGTACTGCATTGTCTATCGCTTTTTGCTCGCCTAATGAAGAAAAATAAGTATGAAAACGGCTGGTGCATTTTATGTATTGAATTAGAAGATGAAACAAATTTTTTGGTATGCAATGATATTACAAGCCGAAGTTTATATTTGTTATATACAGCGGTCATTTCACAAACTGTTTTTAGCGGTAATTTTCCGAAACCTCCTTACCCGTACAGGAAAATAATAAAACTGAAAGCATGATGAAAGTTAAAAAACCAGCAATTGATAAGCTTACAACCGAAAGATTAATACTCATCCCATTTACAATAAACATTTGTAAAAATATTTTAAACAACGATTATAGTGACTTAAAAGCCTTGAACTTAAAAAAAGGTAGAAGTTGGCCAGACGAAGACGTGTTAGACACATTACCAAGAATAATCAACAACTTAAATAAAGTGGAATGTCCGACAGGTTATGAATCCTGGATGATCATCAAAAAAGAGACACGGGAAATAATTGGAGATGCTGGTTTTAAAGGGTTTAATAACGAAGAAAAAAATATTGATTTAGGATATGGTAT
>JANPHE010000138.1:0-2336 GCA_031424295.1 Segetibacter sp.
AAAATCTATTAGTGCAACTATCGTTAAACAAAACGTTTTGCTTAAGTGGATTACAGCAGCGGAAGTAAATCTCGACAGATTTGAGATTGAAAGATCAATCAGTGGCAGTGGGTTCGAAAAAATTGGCTCAGTTAGGTCAATTGCCTCAGGGGTAAGTTATCAGTTTGACGATCTTGAAATAGTTAATAAGGTAACAGAAGGATCAATTGTTTATTACAGGCTTAAAATGGCAGACAGAGATGGGAAGTATAAATATTCACCTGTTGTAAATGTGAAGATTTCTAAGGTCAATATGATTGCCTCTGTCTATCCCAATCCATTTACAGATCGCTTAGTATTAAAATTGGATGCGCTTAAATCCGGATCAGGTTCGATATTAATTACAGACCTTACAGGTAGAATTTTGATCAATCAGCCAAAAGTAATAATCGCTGAAGGTTCAAATAATTTAGTCATTGGTCAATTGAACAATCTTTCTAAAGGAATCTATTTTCTTAAGCTGGTTTATAATGCAGAAACTTTGGTTTTTGAAATAGTAAAGCATTAATTGAAAATATCAAATTTTAAATGAGCCCGAGTTTATTACTTCAGCTCATTTTTTTGTTTGTAGAGCATAGGGATGGTCACTTTTGAAACTATTCAGCACTTGGAAGGTCATCTAAATGAAAATACAGACTGCCCAAGCAGAAACACTTAATTCAACCGTACCTTAGCTATGAAGAAATCTGAAATAAAAGGAATCAACTTTTCCAACCTTTCAAAATATCGCTTATCTTCCTCGCCAAATTGAAATCTATAATGTCGAACCAGAAAGCCATAGAAAAATACTATACTAGTACGCAATTTGAATACAAACTCATATGGAACTGGCGGATAAACGATACCCCTGCTTTACATTTTGGTTACTATGATGAAAAAGCAACCAATCATGTCGCTGCTATCAATAGGGCTAACGAGGTTTTGGCCGAGTGGGCAGGAATACAAAAAGGCGGATGGATGATTGATGCCGGTTGCGGCTTGGGACATTCCGCTATTTGGCTAAGTAAGCAATACGAAGCAAAAGTTACAGGCATTACTATCGTTCCCAAACAAGTAGAAACCATACAGAAGAACCTAATTAAAAAGCCAATTAATAATGTCAATTTTTTAGTGGCTGATTATTTGGCCATGCCATTTGAAGATGGTAAAGCAGATGTGGTTTGGGCTTTTGAGAGTGTATGCCATGCTGCTCAAAAAGAAGCTTTTTATCAAGAAGCCTTTCGGGTACTAAAACCTGGGGGGAGGCTGGTAATGGCCGAATATCTTAGAAATGATCGACCGATGACGGTAGAAAAAGAGAAATTATTAAAGGATGTATTTTTTAACTGGGCCATTCCCGATTTGGACACTTTGACCGAACATAGAAACCATGCCGCCAAAGTTGGCTTTACCTCCTTTGAAAATAAGGATGTGACTGGTAATGTCCTCAAATCCTATCAAAACCTTAGAGAAACCTGCAATCGTTACAGTTGGTTGAGCAAATTACTTTTCAAAACAGGCATTATTTCTTCTGTTCGCCATCACAACATGTTGGCATCGTTAAAACAAGCCGATGCCATTGAACAAGGTGTTTTTTCTTATCATCATATAGTTGTAAAGAAGTAAATCAAATTCCTGTCAACAATCCATTTTTTTGAAAAGTTGTGGGATTTCAAAGTCTGCTATTTCATTTTTTTCACTAAAGTGAAATGCATAGGGTTCTATGCCTAACCATTACCTTTGCTGTCAACTTTAAAAAAGGTAGACTTTAAAACCTATTAATTGGGGCAAATTTTCTAGACTACCTTTCGACCTTAACACATGAAATACGAAAAAGAAATAAACCGTCGAAAGACTTTTGCTATCATTAGTCACCCGGATGCCGGAAAAACTACGCTTACCGAGAAATTCCTGTTATTTGGTGGAGCAATTCAAACAGCAGGAGCGGTAAAAAGCAATAAGATAAAGAAGCATGCGACTAGTGATTTCATGGAAATAGAGCGCCAAAGAGGTATCTCAGTGGCTACTTCTGTTATGAGCTTTGAGTATAATGGAATGCTCATCAATCTGCTTGATACACCTGGTCACAAAGACTTTGCTGAGGATACTTATCGCACATTGACTGCTGTTGATAGTGTTGTGTTGGTGATTGACAGTGTAAATGGAGTAGAGGATCAAACCCGCCGCCTGATGGAGGTTTGCAGAATGAGAGATACTCCTGTAATCGTGTTCATCAACAAAATGGACCGGGATGGAAAGAACCGATTTGACCTGATGGAAGAAATTGAGAAAGAACTCAACATTTCATTGCATCCAAT
>JANPHE010000139.1:0-15870 GCA_031424295.1 Segetibacter sp.
TAAATTATTTTCCTTTAAATAGCCAGGACTTACCACCAATATTTTTTTGCCTTCTATGGTGGCTTCTACGCCTTTGCCTGTAATGGCATTGAAGTTTTCTGTTGCAGGAATATTGATAGATAAATCTTTTGCTTTTTGCAGAATACCTGTTGCAATAGGGTGTTCTGATTGTTGTTCTAAAGCAGATGCAAGGCGGATGATTTCATTTTCAGTTAGCCTCACCCCAGCCCTCTCCAAAGGAGAGGGAGAAAGTGGTACAATTTTAGAAACCTGAAACTTTCCAACGGTCAATGTGCCTGTTTTATCAAAAACAATGGTGGTTATTTTTCTGGCATTTTCAAAGGCTGCTCTATTTTTAATGAGTAAACCATTTTTTGCTGATAATGCTGTTGACTTTGCTACAACAAGTGGAACAGCTAAGCCCAATGCATGTGGGCAACAAATAACAATTACTGTTACCATTCTTTCCATGGCAAATGCCAATGTTTGTCCTGACAAATACCAAGCAAAGAATGTAGTAATGCCAGCAACCAATGCAATAATGGTGAGCCATTTTGCTGCTGTGTCTGCTAACAACTGTGTTTGTGATTTTGATTTTTGAGCATCGTCCACCAACTTAATTACCTGTGATAAATAAGAGTCTTTTGCAGCATGAGAAACGGTAACTTTTATTGATCCATTACCGTTGATTGAACCTGCAATAACTTTATCTCCTTTTACTTTTTGTACAGGCTTGCTTTCGCCAGTCAACATACTTTCGTTGAGATAACTTTCGCCATCTAAGATGATACCATCGGCTGCTACCTTTTCTCCAGGCTTTACAAGAATGATGTCATTTTCTTTTAGGGTTACAGTCTTTACATCCTGCACCATGTCGGTCCCGTCCGATCCAGAACGGGCGGACATTACCATGTGTGCATCTGCTGGCATTAACTGCACTAACAATTCCAATTCTTTTGAAGCACCTGCAACAGATTTCATTTCTATCCAATGACCTAACAACATGATGAGTATTAGCGTTGCCAATTCCCAAAAGAAATCCATACCCTGTAAGCCAAATACAATGGCTACACTGTAGATATAGGCAACTGTAATGGCAAAGGCAATTAAAAACATCATCCCTATATTTTTTGCTTTTACTTCATCTACCAACCCTTTTAAAAAAGGAAAACCACCGTATATAAATACGATGGTTGACAAAGCAAATAAAATGTATTTGGAACCTGCAAACTGCCAATCAACACCCATAAAATGCTGTATCATTTCTGAAAGCAGCATGATAGGAATGGTAAGCACAAGCACAACATAAAATCGTTTTTTAAAATCGGCAATCATGCTATTATGGTCATGCGCTGCATGTCCGCTGCCATGTTGGTGATTGGTATCTTTATTTTCGTTTTCAACCAATACCAAAGTCATTCCGCAGATAGGGCAGTTGCCTGGCTTTTCTTCCACTATTTGTGGATGCATTGGGCAGGTATATTTTGGATGATCCATTGCAAACCTTTTTTGTAACAATTAAAACTTATTGCTGCTTCGTGTGGTCCATTCCTTTCATGTCACTCATATCCATTTTTTTTCCTTCCATCTTGTGCATCATGTCCATCATTTTAGGGTTCTCCATCATTTTTTTACACATTCCAGCCATCATGGTTGTGTCATCCTTGCACATATCCATCATGTCGCCCATCATTCCTTTCATCATGTCTGGGTCGTCTTTCATCATTTGCATCATAAAATTCTGGTGCTGCATCATTACCATTTTACCATTGTTACCGCTCATCATTGCATCCATCATTTCTGTGCTCATGGTGCTGTCGTTTGCAATGTTATCCATCATTGCTTTTCTTGTGTCTGGATTTGAGAGTGCTTGGCTTGCATCTGGACTGGATTGGCAAGATGTAAATGCAATAACTAAAGCAATTGCAAAAAACATTTTTTGTACTGTTTTCATCATGTAAAATTTAGGCGTGAAAGAATTTTCACAACCTGTAAATGTATGAACACAATAGCGCGTAGAATTATATGGTTATGACTAAAAGTTGCATAATTCACACATTTACAATAATGCCTTTCTCATTATTTACAACAGTCTTTATCTCTAATGAAAATGGTTTTCAAAAGCCGAATAATAAAATCAGTAATAGCTTTTAATATTGCATACATGATTAAGAAAAATTAATCCACAGAAATTTTAATGCCTGTGGATTTTGTAAAAAAATTATTACAAGGTTGCTTTCACAGAGCCACAAGTTAGCATGGCACTACCATAATAAGGATTTTTGATACCAGCCTCATTACTTAACCATGATGCATTTTTCATTGGGCAATATTGGTTATGCACATGTTGTGAAGATAACTTAATACCTCTTGCTAAAATAATAAAATTGTCTGAAAAGTTTTGAATTGATCTATTTGTTTTTCAATTTCGTTGCTTTCTGAAATATGAGCGGCATCGACAATTAGATTTTGTTTCAAAGTCATAAATGAATTGTGATCTGTTTCGCTAAGACTATTCATGTCAACTGCTTTTAAAGCAGTTAGAAATGTTGTAGCCTTTGCTGCAGTTTTATTCGCATCGCTGCTTACTAAAGCGTTTTTATATCATAGCATAATGACAGTAATTGTGAAAGAGGTGTACCCTGCTTAGATTCTTTATTTTCCTAAGCTGTAGCAGGTGCTACCTCGTTTACTTTTTTAATATCCATAGTTGGTATTGGTGCTTGGGTTACTTCTTTTCTATCTTACTTACAACAGCCTGGTAACTTATTATAGGCTGCATCTGGTGCAAGATATTTTTCGTTGTCGTAACCCGCAACTGCTATACTTTTTAATACCGCTTCTACATTCGTTTTACTACTGTCAAATGTTATGGTAGCCATTTTAGTTTCCTCGTTCCGATCGGCATTTGAAATTTCCTTATGGTTAGCTGCTTTTTCAATTGTGGTTTCACACACTCCACAATTGCCATACACTTTTACGGTTTCTGTTTTCGTATTATTTATTTGAAATTGACAAATTGTAGTAGATGATAAAACAATTGTTGTCATTTTGGACTGCAACTCTAAAAAAAGACAGGTATTATAAAACCACCAATTCCAGCCCATTAAATACCGGTAAAACATTGGCAACATCTATTGATACACAGAACTCCAGGTCCTTTTCTAATCCATAACCGGCCAACCGATGCCAATGCGTAGTACTTTGAATAAATGAGAAAAGATCGTTTTGGTGTTTTGAATATATTTCCGCTGCCATCAGACTGGAATCGCAATGGATAATAAAATGATCTTTCAGTCTATTAATAACAGCACCTGCAAATAATGAGTCTTCCAGATTAAATCTGTCTTTCCAGGCAGAACAACCAAGAATTACATTTTTGTTCATTTTTATCAAATGATCAGCAACGGCACTAAGGTTTGGAAAAGAGCCCGTTATTACTTCAGAACAGCCATTTTCGATGGCTTTATGCAGCAGCCGTGTACCATTGGTAGTAGTAATGACCAATGTTTTTCCCTCTATAAAATGTCGGGGGTATTCGGCAGGAGAATTTCCGTGCTGAAGTCCCTCAATGATTTTTCCATCCCGCTCACCTGCGGTAATGGACCCTTCTATTGATGCGCCAATTTTTTTACAATCTTCTACCCCCGAAACGGGAATAACCCTTGCAGCACCATTGTACAAAGCAGTTGCGATTGTAGATGTTGCTCTAAATACATCAATGATAACAACGATGGAATCTTTTAGATCGTATAAATGCAAAAGTGCCGGTGAAAGACAGGTAAAAAGGGTTGGTTTTGTATTCATTTCCGGCAAAGATAACGGCTGTGGTTTTCCATTATTCCTTAAAAAGAGAAAACCTCTCCAAAAAGGAAAGGTTTTACAATTTACTATATTATGGCTTAGTTATTTAACATCAATGGCATTACCAGCATCAGCAGTTCTTCGTTGTCTTCGCTTTCTGTTGGTTTTATGATGCCTGCTTTTGTTGAGGTTGCCAATTCTACTTTTACCTCAGCAGTTTCTGCTGCATTCAGCATTTCTATTAAGAATCGAGCATTAAAGGCTATTTGCAAGTCTTCGCCATCATATTGACAATTCATTCTTTCATTTCCTTCAAAACTAAAATCAACATCCTGTGCTGCCATTTGTAGTTCGCTACCGCTAATGCTCAGTGCTACTTGGTTGGTACTTTTATTACTAAATACACTTACACGACGAAGTGCACTCTGAAAATCGGCTTTGTTTACGATCAGTTTATAAGGATTATCTGTTGGGATAACCACTTTGTAATCAGGGAAACGGGCATCAATCAACCGGCAAATTAATTGAGTTGTGCCACGGGAAACAAAAAGGTGATTGCTATTATAGCTAACGGTTAATTCATCCTCTGAATCCGGCAAAACATTTTTCAAAAGGTTCAATGGCTTTTTGGGCACAATGAAACTTTCATTTTTTGGACATTTTACATCCGTTCTTTTATACCGAACCAATCGGTGGGCATCGGTAGCAACAAATTGTATGAAATCTTTGTTCAACTCAAAGAAAACGCCTGTCATGGCAGGACGTAGATCATCATTGCTAACAGCAAACAGTGCTTTATTGATGGCAGTTACCAATGCGCTGCTTGGCATGGTGAAAGCTGTCGTCTCATCCGATGCTGGTTCTTTTGGAAAATTGTCAGGATTTTCACCCATCACTTTGTACTTTCCATTGTCACTTGTTATCTCAACTGCATAGTTTTTATCTATGTTGAATGACAATGGCTGGTCAGCGATATTCTTTAAAGAGTCAATCAAAATCTTTGATGGAATACAAACTTTTCCATTTGTTTTACTTTCCACATCCATCTGAACCCTCATAACTGTTTCCAAATCAGTAGCTACGATGCTCAATTTTTTATCCTCTATTTCAAACAAAAAATCTTCCAATATTGGAAGTACGGTATTGGTATTAATTACACCACTGATCTGCTGCAGATGTTTCAGTAATGAAGACGACGAAACAATAAACTTCATGCTTGGGTATGTTTAATTTCTAAAGAAACAAACCTACAGCAAAAGTTTAATTAAGCAAAGCCGACTTTGTATTAATAAAATATTGTTGATAAATTAAGACACCAAACATTTAATCAAAGACGTATATAAAGGCTTTAACCCCTTCATATATGATGTTTTTTGTTTGGAAGCTTGTTTTTAATGCCTTTTCCATATGCTATATTTTTTGTACACAAGCACCAAGTCTTACATTTGAGCAAATGTTGGGCAAGCAAAAACTATCAAAGGAAGAAGCATTAAGAAAAATCAAGCATTTTTGTGCCTATCAGGAACGTTGTCACCAGGAAGTAAAAGAAAAACTCTATTCTTTTGGATTGTATTCGAAAGAAGTAAATGAAATAATAGCTGAAATAATAGAAGAAAACTACCTAAACGAAGAGCGATTTGCCAAACTTTTTGCAGGCGGACGTTTTAGAATAAAGCAATGGGGTAAAAATAAGATTGTGTATGAGCTAAAGCAAAAAGGCGTTAGTAGCTACAATATCAAACATGCGCTAAAAGAAATAGACGAAACGGATTATGCTAAAGTGCTGCATAAATTGGCCAACACAAAATGGATTAGTTTAAAAGGACAACACTACCTTACAAAAATGGCTAAAACTTCTGCCTATTTAATGCAAAAAGGGTATGAACCTACATTGATTAGTGCAATTGTTCAGTCATTCAGATCAAAAGAAAAAAGTAAAGAACCATAATTATGCTTTCACAACTCACTTTTACGATTATTCAAACAACACTTCATTGGGAAGATAAAGCAGCAAATCTTCAAATGCTGGAACAAAAAATTAATGGCATTCAAGAAAAAACTGAAGTTGTGATTTTGCCGGAAATGTTTACCACAGGTTTTAGTATGCAACCGGAACTATTTGCCGAAACCATGGATGGCGAATGTGTACAGTGGATGAAAAGGATAGCTATTGAGAAAAAAATCATTATCACAGGAAGCTTGATGATTAAGGAAAATGACCATTATTACAATCGGCTCATCTGGATGTTGCCCAATGGCCAACATGGTCATTACGATAAAAAGCATTTGTTTGCATATGCAGAAGAAGACCGGCATTATACCAGCGGGAACAAAAGACTAATTGCTTCCGTGAAGGGATGGAAAATAAACCTGATGGTCTGTTACGATCTTAGGTTTCCGGTATGGGCAAGGCAATCGAGAAAATCGAGAGAACCTGATAGCCCGGAATATGATGTATTGATCTACGTGGCCAATTGGCCAGAAAGAAGAAGCCAAATGTGGCGAACATTGCTACAAGCAAGAGCAATAGAAAACCAGTGTTTCTGCATTGGAGTAAACAGAGTAGGAACCGATGGTAAAGAAATATATTACTGTGGAGATAGCATGGTCGTACATCCTTTGGGTGAAATGCTGTACCACCAACAACACAAGGAAGAGGTCTATACGATTACTTTGAATAAAGAAGAATTGGAAAATGCGAGGGAAAAAATGCCTTTTTGGAAAGATGCAGATCCTTTTATCATTTTACAGGAAGAATAATAAAAGTTTAACGATAGATCAGTAATTTAACAGGTCCGATTATTTATTCATGACCTTAGTCATGGTTCCCTATTTTACCAATTGTATTTTTGTATAGGCATATTGTATTCCTAATCAGAAATAGGCAGGTATAGGTATCGATCTGATTAAATCAGACTAAAACATAAAATGCTATTGATAATAGTTCTTAACTTAGAAGCACTATGAGATTGTCCTTTTTCAACACACTACTTCTTTTTCTATTTTTCTTTTCATTAATTGCCTGCAAAAGCAAAACAGAGACTATTCAACCTAAAGAAGAGAAAATTACAGAATCGGTTTATGCATCAGGAATTGTAAAAACCAAAGATCAATACCAGGTTAACTCAACTACCAACGGAATTATCCAACAGTTGCTGGTGAAAGAAGGTGACATTGTAAAAAAAGGAGACCCAATACTCGTTATTAGAAACGAAACGGCAAGGTTGAATGTTGAAAATGCACAACTCACTGCGGCTTACGCAGCTATTAGCAACAACGCCGACAAATTAAATGAAGCCAAAGCCAATATAGAATTGGCCAAAATAAAAATGCTAAACGATTCCTCTTTGTTTGTTCGTCAGCAAAATCTTTGGCTTCAACAGATAGGTACTCGTGTAGAAATGGATCAAAGAGAACTAACGTATAAAAATTCAAAGATCAGCTATTCTTCTGCGCGATCAAGATTCAATGATCTAAAAAAACAGCTTTCCCTTGCTGCCGAGCAGTCCAGAAAAAATGTAGCCATATCTTCTGCTCTTTCCAAAGACCTTACCTTAAGAAGTGAAGTGTCAGGTAGAGTTTACAATTTGCTCAAAGAAAAAGGCGAATGGGTAACTACAACAATGCCGGTGGCCATTATAGGAAATGCAAATGATTTTATGTTAGAACTTCAGGTAGATGAAAATGATATTGCTAAAATAAAAGGCGGACAAAAGGCATTTGTAACAATGGATAGTTATAAAGGAGCGGTATTTGAAGCCAGCATTATCAGTATTGATCCAATCATGAGTGAAAAAACAAAAAGTTTTACCATAGACGCAGCATTTACCAACAAGCCGGCTACCCTATATCCCAACCTGACTGTAGAGGCAAACATTGTAATTCAAACAAAAGATAAAGCGCTGACCATACCCCGCAATTACCTGATGAATGATAGCATGGTAATGACCAGTGATAAAAAAACCAAGCGGGTACTTACCGGTCTAAAAGACTACCAGAAAGTAGAAATTTTAAAAGGGTTATCCACTTCCGACATGATTATAAAACCATAATGACAAACCTGAAATTACTCATACAAGTTTCACGTTCTTTAATGATTGCCCGATGGAGGCAAACATTGGTAGCAGCAGTAGGTGTCACTTTCAGCATAACCATGTTTGTCACACTACTAAGTTTTATGACCGGCTTAAATAAACTGCTTGATAGTTTGATTCTGAATCGTACACCGCATGTCCGGTTATTCAATGAAGTAAAGCCTACAGAAAATCTACCGATTTCATTGGTTCCGGAATATAAAGGAGCACACCATTTCATTCAATCGGTGAAGGCAAAGGAGGAAACTGCTGAAATTTATAATAGTGAAAAGATCATGCACTCTCTGGACAAAGACGTCAGAATTATGGGGTATGCCCCCAAGGTATCAACCCAAATTTTTTACAATAATGGTACGAACGATTATGCCGGAGTGATCAATGGTGTAGAACCCTCCGCCGAAGCAAGGCTCTTTCATTTGGATGATTATATTATCTCAGGAAAAAGCAGCGACCTGAAAAATGTAAGCAACAGTATTATTCTTGGAAAAGCCATTGCTGAAAAGTTAATGGCTGACATTGGAGATGTCATTCAGTTGACTACCTCAAAAGGCGACCGTTTTTCTTTGAAAGTAGTGGGTTATTATCAATCAGGCATTCTGGATATTGACAAAGTACAAAGTTATACTTCGCTTACAACTGCTCAAAAACTATTGGGCAAGCCAACTGCTTATGTAACAGACATACAGGTCAATCTGAAAGATATAAATATGGCACCAATGATTGCTAAGGAATACGCTAATATTTATGCATCGGATGCAGAAGATGTAAAATCTGCCAATGCACAATTTGAAACAGGTAGCAGTGTAAGGTCCACTATTTCTTTTGCCGTTGGAATTACCTTATTGATTGTTGCAGGTTTTGGTATTTACAACATTCTGAACATGATGATTTATGAAAAAATGGATTCCATTGCCATTCTGAAAGCTACAGGATTTTCGGGAAGGGATGTGAATACTATTTTTATTTTAATAGCCATGAGCATTGGGGTTTTTGGTGGCCTTACGGGTTTGATATTTGGAATGGGTCTGAGCTTTGTTGTTGACAATATTCCATTTCACATGGCGGCATTGCCTACTGTAAGTACATATCCCATCAACTATAATCCGGTTTACTACGCTATCGCTATTATTTTTTCATTCACTACTACTTACTTTGCCGGATGGTTTCCTGCCAGAAGAGCCAGCAAAGTAGATCCTGTAGTAATAATCAGAGCCAAATAAGATGGCACAAAAAACACTGGAAGCAATCAATATCAACAAATGGTTCAAGGACCCGGTATCGGTCAAGGTGTTGAGCGATATTACTTTTTCGATTAATAGTGGTGAATTTGTTTCTGTAGTAGGGAAATCTGGTTGCGGCAAGTCCACGTTACTTTATATTTTATCAACAATGGATACCGATTATGAAGGTGAATTGCTTATTGATAATGAACCGACCATGCAAAAAAGTGCTGCCCAACTTGCCCGCATCCGAAATGAAAAGATTGGGTTTGTTTTTCAGTTTCATTATTTGCTTAATGAATTCTCTGTATTGAAAAATGTTATGTTACCGGCATTAAAACTAAATAAGCTAAGTGATAAAGAAGTTGAAGCCAGAGCCTTGCAGAAACTGGAATTGTTGAATATGCAAATGCATGCTCATAAAATGCCCAATCAGTTATCTGGTGGAGAGAAGCAACGTGTAGCCATTGCCCGGGCACTCATCAATGAGCCGGTAATTATCATGGGCGATGAGCCAACAGGAAATTTGGACAAAAAGAATTCAGATATCGTTTTTGATATTTTTAAGGAGCTATCCGAAAAGTTTAATCAAACGCTTCTAATCGTAACACATGATCCTGCATTTGCAGCCAAAACGCATCGTACAATAGAAATGGAAGATGGTAGAATTATAAAACATTAAGTACCAACTGCAGGTCATTGGCAGTAAAGCAGTAATTTTCCAACCAATTATGTGTGGCATAGCAGGAATAATATCGCCAGGAAACAAAGAAGTACATCAGGCACGTCTGCAATTGATGACAGATTCTATTCGTCACCGGGGTCCGGATGGTGAGGGATTCTGGATAAATGAACAAGGCACTGTAGCTTTTGGTCATCGGAGATTGTCCATCATTGATCTTTCTGAAGCTGCCAGCCAGCCGATGCATTTTCTTGATAGATTTACCATAACTTATAATGGCGAAATATATAATTACATTGAACTAAAAAGTGAGCTGGAAAAAAAAGGTTACCGCTTCCATTCGCATAGTGATACAGAAGTAATACTTGCTGCCTATACCCATTATGGTATAGACTGCCTTCAACATTTTGACGGCATGTTTGCCTTTGCCATTTGGGACAGCCGGGACGAGGTCTTATTTTGTGCAAGAGATCGTTTTGGAGAGAAGCCTTTTTATTATAGTTATGCAAACGGGGAGCTTTTATTCGCCAGCGAAATGAAGGCCTTATGGGCAGCCGGTGTGGAAAAGAAAATGGACCCCACCATGCTGCTTAACTATCTTACTATTGGCGCTACCAATTATCCTCTAGACCGGCATCAAACATTTTTTAGCAATATTTCATCGTTGCCACCAGCTCATTATCTGCTGTATCATACAATAAATAATGAGATCAATATTGACATAAAACCATATTGGGATATAGATAAGGTAAATAGCCACCCCAACATTTCAGAAGCCGATGCCATAGAAAAATTCACTGCTTTATTGACGACTTCTGTAAAGCGGCGGTTAAGAAGTGATGTAACTATTGGTTCAAGTCTCAGCGGCGGTTTGGATAGTTCAGCCATCGTTGCCATCATTAACCAGCAATTGAATCAATCGGTAAGGCAAAAAACTTTTTCTGCTACTTTTCCCGGCTTTGAAAAGGACGAGTCGGCATATATCAAACAAGTGGTTGCTGCTTTCAAAATTGATAATTTTACCACCACTCCTTCATCGGATGATTTTATTACTGACCTTCAAAAACTCATTTATCACCAGGAAGAACCCTTTCAATCTGCCAGTATCTATGCACAATACAAAGTGTATGAATTAGCTAAACAACAACATGTAACGGTGATATTGGATGGGCAGGGTGCAGATGAAACGTTAGCAGGATATACAAAATACTATCATTGGTATTGGCAGGAATTAATAGCTAAACGAAAATTTAAAGACCTTAAAAAAGAAAGAAATGCAGCCATAAAAAATGGACAAACAATTAATTGGAGTTTCAAAAACTACCTCGCAGCCTGGATGCCGCAAGTTGCAGCCAATCAATTGGAGAAAAAAACCTTCAGACAAGTAGCATTTAGCCGCGACTTCAACCGCGACTTTGTTGAAGAAAACAAAAAACGATTCGCTATTTACAAACCTGCTATCTACAACCTCAATGATATTTTGTATTTCAACACCATGCAAAGTGGATTAGAGGAATTATTGCGTTATTCAGACAGAAATTCGATGGCACATTCACGAGAAGTAAGACTGCCCTTTCTAAGTCATGAATTGGTTCAGTTTATCTTTAGCCTGCCATCTTCTTACAAAATAAAAAATGGATTTACCAAGAACCTGTTGAGGTTAAGCATGCAAGATCATTTGCCGGCTTCAATTGTATGGCGAAAAGACAAAGTAGGATATGAACCACCGCAAAAATTATGGATGCAAAATGAAAAGATGAAAGACTGCATCCATGAAAGCCGTAAAAAATTAGTTGCACAAAGCATCCTGAATAAGAAGGTATTGGATAGACCAATTATCCTAAAGGATGCACACGAATCTGGTAACCTTGACTGGCGTTATTTATGTGCTGCCCAATGCCTTTAGCCAACATTAGGTTTATTTCTTCATCTTTGCACCTATCATTCTATAAATTTTAGTCATATGAAACTCGAAACAAAAATTATTCATGCAGGGGCAGAGCCCGATCCATCTACCGGAGCCATTATGACTCCTATTTACCAGACTTCTACTTATGTACAGTCTGCACCGGGCAAACACAAAGGATATGAATATGCCCGTTCTCAAAATCCTACCCGCAAAGCATTGGAAGATGCACTTGCTGTACTGGAAAACGGAAAGTTTGCACTGAGCTTTGGCAGCGGAGTGGCCGCCACAGATGCAGTTATTAAATTATTATCTCCCGGAGATGAAGTAATTGCCGGCAACGATATGTATGGAGGCACATACAGGCTATTTTCAAAAGTGTTTGCGCGGTTTGGCATCAAATTTCATTACATCAACCAACAGGACGCAGCCAATATCAACAACTATATCAATATCAACACAAAGCTGATTTGGGTAGAAACACCTACTAATCCACTCATGAACATAGTGGACATAGAAGCTGTTGCTGCCATTGCAAAGAAGAACAATGTGCTGTTGTGTGTCGATAATACGTTTGCTTCTCCTTACTTTCAAAATCCGCTCGACTTTGGTGCTGATATTGTGATGCACTCTGCCACAAAATACCTGGGCGGACACAGCGATGTAATACATGGTTGCCTCATGATGAACGATGCGGACCTAAGAGAAAAACTGTATTTCATACAAAAAAGTTGTGGCGCTGTTCCTGGTCCACAGGATTGCTTTTTAGTACTGAGAGGAATAAAAACACTGCATGTAAGAATGCAGCGCCATGCAGAAAATGGTGAAAAAATAGCCCACTATCTTCGCCAACATCCAAAGGTGGAAAAGGTGTATTGGTGCGGTTTTACAGACCATCCTAGCTATGAAATAGCCAAAAAACAAATGCGTGCTTTTGGTGGCATGATGAGTTTTACGTTGAAAGATGACAGTATAGAAACGGCTACCCGGGTGCTATCTTCAACCAAATTATTTGCTTTGGCAGAAAGCCTTGGTGGTGTAGAGTCATTAATCAATCATCCTGCAAGCATGACCCATGCATCCATTCCTCGTGACGAACGAATTAAGAACGGACTTTCGGATTCTTTAATCCGCTTAAGTGTAGGGATAGAAGCCGTTGAGGATTTGATAGATGATTTAGCACAGGCAATTGGATAAATGTTATTACCTTAATAAATTAAAAATGGGCTGTTTACGCAGCCCATTTTTAATAGTATAAAGATTTTTTATTCTGCTATTTCCCAGATTTCTCTTCCTCTGAGTAATTTGTCCAGGTCGCCTTTTCCTTTGGCGGCTATGGTTTCATCTATCTGCATTTGCATTACATCTTCGTAGCAGGCTCTGTTTGTTTGGAAGAACACACCAAAAGGCCTTGGCAAATGTTGTGCTTTGTGTGGATCATCAAACATTCTTACCAAAATCTGTGCTTTGTAAAAATCATTTTCATCATGCATCCATAAATCATCCACACTTACGCCATTGCCAATTTCTACCACTTTTGGGTTAAAACCATCCAGAATTATTCCCTTGTTCTGCGTTGCTCCAAAAATGAGCGGTTTGCCTTGTTCTAAAAACAATGCTTCTTCCGGTTTGGTAGATTTTTCAGTAAATATTTCAAATGCTCCATCATTAAAAATATTACAATTCTGGTAGATTTCTACAAAAGAGGCTCCCTTGTGTTGATGGCTTCGGGTAAGGACCATTTGCAGGTGTTTGGGATCGCGATCCATACTACGTGCTATAAAGGTGGCATCTGCCCCCATAGCTAAAGCCAAAGGATTGAATGGATGATCAATGCTGCCATACGGCGTACTCTTTGTTACTTTATTTTGCTCGCTTGTTGGTGAATATTGTCCTTTGGTCAACCCGTAAATCTGGTTGTTGAACATAAGTAGGTTCACATCAAAGTTTCTGCGAAGCAAATGAATAGTGTGATTGCCACCAATACTCAGGCTATCTCCATCTCCACTTATTATCCAAACACTAAGTTCTGGTCTGCTGGCTTTTAGTCCGCTTGCAACAGCCGTTGCCCTACCATGAATGCTGTGCAAACCGTAGGTATTCATATAATAAGGGAATCGACTACTACAGCCAATTCCGCTGATCATTACTATGTTTTCTTTGGGAACGCCTACCAAAGGCATTATTTTTTGAACCTGTGCCAATATGGAATAATCACCACACCCGGGGCACCATCTTACCTCCTGGTCTGTTACAAAATCTTTGGCTGTAAGGGGTTTTGGGCTGGATTCTAGTAGTGTTGACATAAATGATCGCTGATTAATGGGCTAAATTTAAATACAAATTTCATCAAAATTAATTTTTGTGCTATGATTGCAGTCAATTATTTAGATTATTTGTCAAAATAGTTGAAATAAGTTAAACAAAATGGTAAACCCTATGCAACCAAAGACATTTTAAAGGTGTCATTAATGTTGTAAAATTTTTTTCTATGCGACAATTACAAGTATTAGGTATAGCACTCCTAATGGTTATTATTATTCCATCTTGTTCTAAAACGGATATACAAGCGCCAGATACTTCAACAGAAACGAGCGATTTGAGCTACGCTTCAAAATCCTCAAAATCAACTGCCCAAGTAGCTATAGATTGGATGAATGGCTACAGAAGCATTGTGCAAACGGAAGGTAAAAATCCTCCTCAGGCATCCAGAATATATGCTTATGCCGCTATCGGTTTATACGAAGCTGTTGTGCCTGGCATGGGTGGCTACAAATCAATGGAAGGCCAAATACCCGGTCTTGTAAATTTGCCTAATAAGTTCAAAAAAGGGCAGCTTGACTTTACATTGGCTGCCAATGAGGCTTTATACCAGATCAGCCTTTCCATTTTTGGAACGCTCAATGCAACCAATCAAAGCAGAGTAGAAGCATTGCGCAAAGTATATATGGACGATGCTTTACTTACTCTAAAAAGCAAAGAGATTACAGAGTCTGTAGATTATGGAAAAGCGGTGGCTGTAGCTGTTTTGAATAGGGCAAACAATGACAATTTTGCTGCTACCCGTTCTTTAACCTATGTAGTACCATCTACCACCATCAATCCTGCATATTGGTCACCTACAGGTGCAGTTACAAATCCATTGGAACCATATTGGGGCAATTTACTTTGTTATGCTATGCCAAATGGAGCAGCCTGTACTATTAAAAGTACCATTCCTTTTAGCACAGACCCAACCTCTGCTTTTTACAATCAAGCACTGGAAGTAGTCAATACAACTAACAATCTATCGCAAGCTCAAAAAGACATCGCATTGTGGTGGGCAGATGGCGCAGGTGCCACACCAACACCTCCAGGACATTGGGTAGGTATTTGTGCCAACTTGGCGGCACAGCGCAAGCTTAATTTAGGAGAGGCTGCGGAAATGTTTGCCAAAGTGAATATTGCTATGGGAGATGCATTTATTTCCTGCTGGAATGAAAAATACGCTTTTAACCTTCTACGTCCTGTAAGCTATATCCGTACCTATATTCCTGGTCAAAGCACCTGGACACCGCTACTTGGAACACCGCCATTTCCTGAATATCCATCAGGGCATTCAGTTTCATCCGGTGCAGCAGCGGAAATGCTTACAAAAATGTTTGGAAAAAATGTCGCTTTTACAGATAGCGCAAACATTTCTTTAGGTCTTAGTCCTCGAACTTTTAGTTCTTTTGAAGCTGCAGCCAAAGAAGCAGCCATTTCAAGATTGTATGGAGGCATCCACTTCAGAGAAGCTATTGATAAAGGAATTATTCAGGGGCAAGGAGTTGCAACAACCTTACTCACTAAAATAAAATTTAGATAATAAATGTTTAAATAAATTGAATTTCTAAAAGCTGTTCCGGAAGGGCAGTTTTTTTAGTTTGAAACCTCATTTTTAAAAATCTTTTGAAACGTAGTATTAGTAAGGGTATTTTTATTTTTTATAAAAACATGTAGTGAGCCGATTTTTTATGTTGGAAAATTTCCTGCAAAGTCGGTCCAGTTAACGCCTTCTCTCATCGAGCCAGAATCCGTATTGGTATCAGTTTTGCCAAGTAATCCATAGATTCCATTTTTATTAATGGTATTGTTTCCTTTTATCCGGTCCATTGGCCGAATTGCGCAGAAATGTTGGTGTAT
>JANPHE010000140.1:0-7976 GCA_031424295.1 Segetibacter sp.
GTATTTACAATGCCAAAAAAGAATACAGCAATGCGCTGATCGGTTATGATTATGTAGCATCTAAGGCTCCGAATAGGTTTGCAGAGAAAAGTGTTTTGCAAGCTGCTCGAATTAGCTTTTTTGAAATTAAGAATTATGTAGATGCAGAGAAATATTTTCTACAGTTGAAATCAATAGCATCTCAGCCGGATATTCAACTTGAAGCCATGCGAGGATTATTGAGGTCACAATTTAGATTGAATAAATGGACCGAAGCGGTGAGCAATGCACAGGACCTTGTAACACAGAAGGGGATAGCCACTGATGATAAGATGATGGCTAATATGATTATTGCTAAGGATTTTCAGAACAATGGCGAGAATGAGTTGGCTATGTCATCTTATCGTACAGTCATTGGCTTGGGAAAGTCAGAATATGCTGCTGAAGCAAGGTACCAGGTTGCATACATTATTTTTCAACAAAACAAATTAGCAGAGGCAGAGAAGGCAGCATTTGAAGTTATCAATAAAGCTGGAAGCTATGAAGTGTGGGGTACAAAGGCTTACATTTTGCTAGGCGATATTTACTGGAAGCAAAAAGATTATTTCAATGCAGAGGCGACCTTAAAAAGTGTAGCTGAGAATACCACAAATACGGAGCTGAAACAAGAGGCACAGTTAAAGCTTGATGGCGTAATTACCGATAAAAATGCAAATAGTAAAGTTCAACAGTAATCCAACATTATGAAGAAAATCATATTTATTACCCTATCATTATTGTGCATGCAAATGGTGCGGGCACAAAAGAAGGTAACAACTCAAACATTTGATACCACAAGGAAAACGGTAGTGGTAACTTCTGCCTATAAGCCTTCACTTAAACCTGCTGCAAAAATCAACTTCTCAGCACCATCACCTTTTATAGATACCGTTAAGCCTGTCCTGAGTTATAATGTTCCTGCCCAAAACTTATTCTTTACTTATCAGCCGGGAGCATTAAAGCCATTGGCACTTACTGTAGATGGTGGATTAAGCTGGGTGAATGACAATTATATAAAAGCTGGAGTAGGCAACTACAGTACTTTTATGGGTGAAGCAGGGGCTTCATTTGGAAATGGCGTTAATTCATTGGTTAATATAACTGGAAAACATTTTTCTCAGAAAGGAAGTTTGCCCTTTCAGCAATATGGTCAGTCGGCTATTGGAGTATCTGGAGTTTACAGCCCTGATGAAAACCTGGAATGGAGAGGAAAGCTGGGGTATGAAACCAGTAGGCAATACTACTATGGATTTCAGCCAGATACAATTCCATTTGTAAAAGATAGCTTAAAGCAAATGTACAATACACTAAGTGCTTTGATTGGCTTGCGCAATAAGCAGGTCAATAGTAACGGATTAAGTTACGATCCAAGTATTGCCATCAATCTTTTTTCAGATAACAGAAAAGGAAAGGAAACCAACCTGCTGTTGAATGCCCCTTTCAAAAAATTTTTTGATGAAAACATTTCTTTGAACCTTGGTATTACAGCAGACATGACCAGTTTGAGAACAATAAGCGATACTAAAATCGCCAACAATCTCTATTATCTCTCACCAACTGTATCTGTAAAACGATCTATGTTTACATTGAATGCAGGAGTTATTCCTGCCTGGGATAACAATAAGTTCTACTTACTTCCGAATATTTCTGCGGTAATAAAAGTAAAGGATAAGCCATTTGTTTTACAGGCGGGGTGGACTGGGTTTTTCCAGAAGAACAATTACCAATCACTTGCAGCCTTCAATCCATTTATCGCCCAACCTGACAATTTATTCAATACAAGAACAACAGAGTTTTTTGGAGGATTGAAAGGTTCTGCGGGCAGTCACTTATCTTATAATGCAAGGGTTGGCATTCGTACCATTAGCAATGCAGCCTTATTTTTAAACGACACGCTTGACGGCAAAACATTTAATGTTATTAATCAGCCAAGTATGAATGCTTTGGTAGTTCATGGTGAAGTTGGTTATAGCGTTCAAGAAAAGTTTAGTTTATTGGCAGGAGCTACCATTAACCAATTCAGCAATCTTCCGCTTAATACTAAAGCTTGGGGTCTTTTACCTCTTGAATTAACCGGAGCCCTTCGTTGGCAGGTAATGCAGGATATTCAGTTTAAAGCAGATGCCTTTATATGGAATGGGTCTTCTTATTTTCATAAAGGAGAATTTCCTGGAAGATCTAAAGGCGCTTTTGATCTGAATTTAGGTGCAGAGTTAACCATTGTTCCAAAGCTCAATTTGTGGGTACAGGCAAATAACCTGCTTAATAACAAATACCAGCGATGGGACCAATATCAAGTTGTTGGGCTCAATTTAATGGGAGGAGTTGTATATTCGTTCTCTAATAAAAGCAAATAATGCTAGCATCTTTTTGCAAATACCTGATTCTTTACAAAAAGGCGATAATGCCCGGGGTAGGTGTTTTTACAGTTACAAAAAAGCCGGCACTATATGATGCAGACAGTGGTGTTTTTTCTGCTCCATTGAGCGAAGTTCATTTTGCAGAAGGGAATGCTATGGCTGATAAACAATTTTATAATTTTTTGAAAAGCGAACACCAGATTGATGAGGTGTCTGCAATCAGGCAATTTAATGAGTTTTCATGCGTGCTTTGGGAAGGACTGCATGCGAAAAAGGTTATTGATTTCCCCGCTATTGGTAGCTTGGTCGTAAATAGGGAAGGAGTGTTGGTTTTCAATCCAATTGAAAATGGTTTTGTATTATTTCCAGATATAAAGAGTAATCAAGCTGCCTTCATACAGCCAGACATTGTTCAACCAAAAATAGAAGCAACAAAACCCAAAAAAGAAACACCTGTAAAAATTGTAAAAGTAAGTACAGGCGGCGATGAGGCTACTGTTGCTCCTAAGAATTATTGGTGGGTTGTGGCTATTGGTTTAGCAATTGTTTCTATTGCTGCCATTGTTTATTACTACACAGTTATCTTGTAGAGGAAAAGCACTAGCTATTGAATATCAAAACAAGGTTCTAAATGCTGTAGCATCGCAATAATTCAGCCTTCTTATGCTAATCTTCCAATAGCTTGCTAAGGCTCATAAGTTCCAGGTATTTATAATCGTACTTATTATTTCTAAAGCATTTTGCCAGTTCTTCTATTTGTAATTGAATCAGTCGCTTATTGGACAATGGCTTAAAATAAAAAGGGGTAACAGGAACAGATATTTTCTTGAAATAACTAATCATGTCTTTATGAGAGAATATTTGGCCGCTCAATGAATCGATGTAGAAATGGATTTTATCCTGAGGATTTGCGTCAACTTTGCTATCAAAATCGTTGTGGAAATAAGCAAGGATAAATTGCTTGGGAATGTTAATAGCTTTTACATTGATGTCAAGCAAACCCGATAATAAAAGGTATAATATTCCATTGCTAAGCGAATTACCTTTTTTGCTTTCAATCACTTTGTGAATGAAAAAATCATCAGGATTATTATAGCCGATTTCAACTCCTTTGAGATTGTAATAATTGTAAACGATACTGGAAATTACATTCGCTTGTTCAAGTGGGGTAAGGTAACTGTTTAGTTCTAACCATACATTTCTTCTAATCCGTTCCAACTCCTGCAATACGGGTGCGGTCGCCAATTCTGGATATTGAAACTTTGCAACCAATAACGAGCCAAACAGTAAATCGTGGTATGGATTTCCATTCCAGTCTGAGACATCTTTTGTAAGGTCATTAAAGTGAAGTTTATGGATCAATAATTCTATACGTTCCTGTATGTCTTCACTTAAAGTGTTTTCCCAAAGGTGTTCCAGATTGGGTATTATTCCTCTACCATAGTCAACTATTCTGCTGCAAACTGTCGAGAATACCTCCTGGTCAGGATCATCAATTAATGTGAACAAAGCTGATATTTCTCTGGTTTCAACCATTGTTGATAGGTATAGAAGAACTAATCTACTATTCAACGTCTAAGATCAAGAAAATATTTGCTTTAATGCGTTGTTAAGAACAACTAACTTGTTTTTTTCTAGTTGTTCAACTTGTGTTAATTTCTCGAAAGGATCATTCCTCAACACGCTAAAAGGTCATTCTGCCGTTGCATTTAGGAAACAAAAAAAGTGATGAAAACGCTATGTCTTCACCACTTTCTCCTTATTGGAAGCCTAGTAAATTACTTTTTCTTAGCTACTGCTTTTTTTGCTGGAGCTTTTTTGGCAGCAGCTTTTACTTTTTTTGCAAAAGCATCAGGAACCTGGGCTTCAATCATCTTTTTCACTTCATCCAAAGAGATGGTCGCTAATTCTTCTGCAGTGTATTTCCCTTTTTCTTCTTTTCCCAAAACTTTCAACATTTTCTTGCCGAATCGTAGATAGGGTCCCCATCTTCCATTTTCGATTGATATTTTTTCAGCACTCCATTGTTGTATGTAACGATTTGCTTCTTTATCAATTTTCTTCTCAATAAGTTCTTCACAATCTTTCTGACTAAGTGCATCAAAATTATACGCTTTGGGAATATTGATATACAATTCATTCCATTTAATAAAAGGGCCAAATCTTCCTTTTCCTTTGGTTACGGGCATATCCTGAAAATTGGCAATAGGGGCATCAGCGGTTTGCTTTTCTGTAATCATTTGTATAGCCCTGTCCATATCCACGGTCATAGGATCAACTCCTTTTGGTAGTGAAACAAATTCTTCACCCCATCTAACATAAGGACCAAATCGTCCCATACTTACCGCCACTTCTTTTCCTTCATACTCACCAAGTGCTAATGGAAGTTTAAATAATTCCATTGCATCTTCCATAGAAATGGTCTCTATGCTTTGGTTAGCTTTTAGTTTAGCAAATCGAGGTTTTTCTTCAGAGTCAGTACTACCAATCTGAATCATAGGACCAAAACGACCCATTCGGGCTATTACTTTTTTGCCAGTTTCCGCATCTATTCCCAAATCCCTTTCACCTGCCGCTCTTCCGGCAGTTTCCATGGTTACTTCTATGTTACTATGAAATGGTTTGTAGAATGCATCAATCATGCTACTCCACTTAGTCTTGCCATCGGCTATTTCATCAAATTCTTCTTCTATTTTAGCAGTAAAACTGTAATCCATTACCTTTTCAAAATGGAGTTTCAAAAAATCAGTCACTACAATACCTAAATCTGTAGGAAACATTTTTCCCTTTTCTGCGCCAGTATTTTCAATTTGTACTTCTTTTTTTATTGCATTGTCCTTACTCAGCCTAAGGATATTCACTTCTCTTTTTATGCCATCTTTATCTCGCTTTTCTACGTAATTACGTTTAACAATGGTTGTGATGGTAGGTGCATATGTTGAAGGTCTGCCAATGCCCAATTCTTCCAGTTTTTTTACCAAAGAGGCTTCTGTATATCTTGGGTTTGGGCGGGTGAATTTTTGGACTGCCTTCATCTCTCTGAAATCAAGTAGTTGGTTTACATTCAACGGAGGCAATACAGATTCATTTTCATTATCATTCTCATCATCGTCATCATCTTTGCCTTCTAAGTACACTTTTAAGAAACCATCAAACTTCATTACTTCTCCAACTGCTGCAAGGGTTTCTCTGTTGGTGGAAATGTCAATTTTTGCAGTCGTTTTTTCAAAGATGGCATCACTCATTTGGGATGCAATGGTACGCTTCCAAATCAGCTCATACAATCGGCGCCCTTCTTCATCATCTATAGAAGAATTTTCCATGTAGGTTGGCCTGATGGCTTCGTGTGCTTCCTGTGCGCTGGCATTTTTATTTTTAAAGTGCCTTGGTTGATAATATTTTTCTCCGAAACTTTTTTTGATCTCTTGTTGGATATTATCCATTGCAGTTTCACTCAGGTTAATGCTGTCAGTACGCATGTAACTGATTTTTCCACTTTCGTACAGTCGCTGCGCCAATAGCATCGTTTTGCTTACGCTGTAACCCAGTTTTCTACTTGCTTCTTGTTGCAAGGTAGATGTGGTAAATGGTGCTGCAGGCGTACGCTTTCCTGGCTTTACTGCAATGTCGATTACTTTATAATTGGCACCTTTGCAACTTTCCAGAAATTTTTCTGCAGTAGCTTGTTGTTCTATTTTGGATGGACCGTCTGCTTTGAAATTTACCGATTTTCCATTAATGTCATTGGCCGCAAAAATGGCTTCAATTTTATAACTACTTTCAACATTAAAATGATTGATCTCACGTTCTCTTTCTACCACTAATCTTACAGCTACGCTTTGTACGCGTCCGGCACTTAATCCCCCTTGGCTTCCAATTTTTCTCCACAGTACCGGGCTTAGTTCAAACCCTACCAACCTATCCAATACCCGCCTTGCTTGTTGTGCATTTACAAGATCCATATTGATGAACCGCGGATTTTCAACAGCTTTTTTAATAGCAGGGGCGGTAATCTCATGAAACACAATTCGCTTTGTTGTTTTTGGATCCAATCCTAGTTCTTCTGCCAAATGCCAGCTGATGCTTTCTCCTTCACGGTCCTCATCCGAAGCCAGCCAAACTTCCTTTGCTTTCTTTGCCAGATCCTTCAATTCTTTTACCACCTTCAGCTTTTCGTCCGGAACTTTATATCTGGGTTTGTAATTATTATTTACATCAATGCCCATGTCATCTTTTTCAAGATCACGGATATGACCGTAGCAACTTTTTACCTCAAAATCTTTCCCCAGAATTTTTTCAATTGTCTTAGCTTTTGCCGGAGACTCCACTATTAACAGATTTTTGCTCATGCGAATTTTTTAGTGCGATTTCTTTTTTACCGTTAGTACCACAAATGTGTGTTTACATGTTCTGTAAATGGGACACCTTGGGAATAAAGGCAGGTGCAATATTACAGTAATACTCTAAAAACCAAAATTTTTGTAATGAACGGTGTTCAATTAATTGTATAAAACCAGTTTCTGTCAAATAATAAATTGCAAGATTTTTTTTAAAAAAGCTTGCATTTCAAAAGGTTAGCACTAAAAAAATGAACAAGCAATTTCTATTTTACAAAGTATTTGGAAGTCTTTGAAAAGGTTCTAGTAATTAAACTTTATTGATTGTCAGCATTGATTTGGATACCCAATGGTTTCAGATAAGACATAAAACAAAAATGGTTATCGTTGTTTTAAAAAGTGCAATTTGTCTATTCATATCTATTATAGAGGTAGTTCTTTTGAAGTATTTAAGGAATGCTTATTTATTAAATGAAATCACGTATCTGGCTTAGGAAATTTCCGATTACATCATAATTAGAAAGCGAAAACGAAAAAACAAGCAATAAAATAATACCTGCAAGTCCTCCAAAAAGATGTGCTGAATGGTTAATATTGCTTCCGCCTTTTCTGTCCAGGTAATAAGTTACTCCCAGATAAAGAAATCCAAAAATAAAGCCAGGGATACCGATTGGTATAAAAAACAAATAGATTTTTGTAAGTGGAAACAACATGATGCCGGCAAAAATAACTGAGGATACTGCACCACTTGCCCCGAGGCTGCGATAGTAATAATTTTCTTTGTTTTTTAAGTATGTTGGGAAAAGGCAAAGAAACTGTGAAACGGTATATAGCAGGATGTATAAAATAGTACCTCTGCCGCCAAAAAGTTCAATAAATGCATTCTCTACTGATTCTCCAAAGGAATAAAATGCAATCATGTTGAATGCTAAATGAGGAATATCTGCATGTACCAAGGCACATGAAAAAAAACGATACCATTGGTTTCGGTTAGTAATTGCGGGGGGAGTAAAAATAAGGTCGTCAACAACTTTTTGATTGTAAAATCCTGCTATCGAAACAACAACGGTTAGTATTGCTATTATAATTGTAATACTCATATGTCTGGCAAGTTATACCAAATCTGTTTTTAATAAAATTGAAAATATTTTTTCCATTGAAATCTCCACAAGCTCAATGAAGAAAGTAAACCTGAAAAAAAGTTTACCAAGTAAATATAATTTTACTCATGGTGGTATTTTTCATTCCGGATAATGCTACA
>JANPHE010000141.1:0-3901 GCA_031424295.1 Segetibacter sp.
GAATAAGAAATAATAAATAAATGCTAAGCCAAATTCAAAACCAAAAACAACAGGTAAAAATATTGCCACAGCAAATTCAAATGCTGAACATTTTCCACTTAAATGTTTTGGAGCTTGATCAACGGATTTTAGACGAAATAGATGAAAATCCTATGTTGGAGAAGAACGATGAAGAGGAGATTGTAGAAATTGAAAAATTTGATAAGGATAATCAGCAGGATTATGAGTCGTGGGACGAACATGGGTATGATGATATTCCCGACTATAAACAGGAATATGAAAATTACTTCAATAGCGAGGCTACGCCTAATATTCCTATTAAGGCATTTAACGATTATAGAGAATCTCTTAAGGAGCAAATTCGTTTTAAGGGGCTTTCTGTAAAGGAAATTCAATTGGCGGATTATATCATTAATTGCCTGAATGGTAAAGGCTTTTTGACACAAAGCTTAGAAGATATAGCTGACGACTTATCCTTTAAAAAAGGAACATTGGTAGAACCGGAACAGCTAAAGCATATATTGACTTATATACATAAATTGGACCCAATAGGTGTTGGAGCAATGAACGCAAGAGATTTTTTATTGATACAACTTTATAATATTGAAAAGAAAGGGCCGGATGTAAAAAAGGCTATCGAATTACTGGTTAATTATTATAAAGAACTTTCCCATAGAAATATAGCTAAGATTTTGAATGGGTTAAAGATTGAAGAGGATGAATTAAAAATTATTTTATCATTGTTGGCATCACTCAAATTGCAACCTATTCAAGAAGAATTTGACGGAATAATTGTAAACAACAGTATCATTCCGGATTATTTATTAACTATTGAAGAAAATGGAAACATAGAGGTAAACTTATTTCGTTGCAGATCTTCTTCCCTTTATATTAATCAATCGTTAAAGGAATCGGTAAATGCAGGAGTTGGAAACAAAGATAAATTGGTAACCCAATACCTAAAAAGTAAACTCAGTTCTGCATTATGGTTTGTAAATGCCATAAAACAAAGAGAAGATACGATGATGCAAATTATGAAAGCCATGGTAGAAATGCAGAAGCCTTATTTTCAAACAGGCGATGTGAGCTTTCTAAAACCGATGATTTTAAAAAATATTGCCGAAAAAGTTGGAGTTGATATATCAACTGTTTCCCGTGTTACATCCAATAAATATGTGGATACACCTTTTGGAATTGTCTTATTGAAAGATTTATTTACCGAAGGGATTATCAACCAAGAAGGAGCAGTAATTAGCAATCGGGTAATACATACTGCTATTGAGGGATTGGTTGAAATAGAAGACAAGGAAAATCCATTTACAGACCAGCAATTGGTAACTATGCTTTGCGAAAAAGATATCGTAGTAGCGCGAAGAACAGTTGCTAAATACCGGGAGCAGTTGCAGATTCCGATTGCACAACTGAGGAGAATGTGGGCCTGATATGAAAATAACAGTCAATGCTATTTTTAATCTAATTAATTTTAAAGAAATAACCAACCCAAATGAGCACAATATTAGTAATTGACGATGATGTTGACCTTTGCATGCTGCTAAAGCGGTATTTAAATAAAAACGGCTTTGATGTGATTGTAGCACACAATGGAAAGAAGGCATTGGAAGTGCTTGAAAGTACAGAACCAAATCTGGTATTGTGCGATTTTAGGTTAGAGGTTTTAAATGGAAAGGAAATGCTTATAAAAATAAAGGAAATATATCCATTGATGCCCGTAATAATCATAACCGGATACAGCGATATTAAAATAGCAGTGGATGTAATGAAATTGGGAGCATATGATTATATAACCAAGCCCTTACTGCCAGATGAAATTTTGCTAACAATTAAAACCGCATTGAAAAAAGCAGCCGAGAAAATTGGACCAGGAACTTCATTAATAAGATCCATTGAAGTGCCTAGCGATGGGGTAACAACTAAAATATCTACGGGAATAATAATTAAATCTGGTCAATATATTTTTAGCGACAGTCCTGAATTTATAAGCATTCTACAACAAATAGATTTAGTTGCACCTACCAATTACAGTATCCTCATTTACGGAGAAAGTGGAAGTGGTAAAGAGGCAATAGCATTGGAAATTCACAAACGCAGCAAAAGAAAAAAAATGCCCTTTGTAGCCATTGATTGTGGCGCAATTTCTAAAGAACTGGCAGGTAGTGAATTGTTCGGTCATGAAAAGGGATCATTTACAGGAGCATTAAATCAAAAGGTTGGAAGTTTCGAAATTGCCAACGGAGGAACCATCTTTTTGGATGAAGTAGCCAATTTGTCTTACGATGTGCAAATCGCTTTGCTCAGAGTTGTACAAGAAAGAAAAATGAGAAGAATAGGTGGAGTGAAAGACATTGATCTTGACGTTAGAATAATTATAGCTAGCAATGAAAGATTGTTGGACTCAGCTCGAAAGGGAAAATTCAGAGAAGATCTATATCATCGTTTTAATGAATTTAGTATAGAAGTGCCCCCATTGAGAAATAGAAAATTTGATCTCATGATATTTGCTAAACATTTTCTAAACGAAACCAATGAGGAACTTGATAAGCATATTAAAGGTTTTTCTCCTGAAGTGGAGGTGATATTTAAAAACTATGACTGGCCAGGAAATTTGAGAGAATTAAAAAATGTAGTAAAAAGAGCAACTTTATTGTGCGATACTTCGTTTATACAACCTACAGTTTTGCCTTTTGAAATTACAAACTTTACTAAGCTTCAGTTTATTAATGAGCACGAAGAGACTCCTCCCAATATCATTACAAATAAGCAGCAAGAGACCAACTTGGCCGCCGTTGATCTTCCAATATTTATAGATTCCGGCGTGGTTAAAATACCTGAAGTGAATGAAAATAGCCTTAAAACCGCAAGCATAGATGCTGAGTATGAGCTAATTGTTGAGGCGCTACGAAAAGCCAACTTTAATAAAAGCAAAGCTGCAAAAATATTAAATGTAGACAGGAAAACCCTTTACAACAAAATGAAACAGTATAACCAATTCAATAGCGACCTATGAGGATAACTAACTTACATGCTTGATAAAATAATGCATATGGACCGGCTAGATATTGAAAAATTCTGCGTAAAAAACGTTATCATATGACAAGTTTGATCGCTAAACGGAAAATATTAATTGTTGATGTTGATGAAAGGGAGTTCTTCATTACTTCCGAATATTTAAAGGTAATACCAGGAAATAGGTTTCTAATAGATTGGTCATTCGATTATGAAGATGCAAAAAAAAAATGTATTAACAACGAGTATGATTTGTATTTTATTGATTGGGAACTAGGGGCTAAAACGGGCCTTGACTTTGTAAAAGAAGCAATTAACTTAGGTTGCGAAGCACCAATAATATTACTAACCGATAAAAACAACCCCGATGATGAAGCAAATGCTATAAGATATGGCGCATATGACTTTCTCGAAAGGTTTGAATTAAGTACAGAAAAGCTAGAAAGAAGTATAAGATATTCATTGAATAGAGCCAATGAAATAAAAGCATTGCAAGAAAATGAAAAAAAATACAGGAGTATTTTTGAAAATGCAAAAGATGTGCTTTTGATTGCCGATGTTGAATACATAATAGTAGATATAAATTATGCCGCTACAGATATTCTAGAATATGATTTAGAAGAATTAATAAATACTGATTTTACACTGCTGTTTTTTGAGGAGGGAAGTAAGGATTTTTTCATAAAAGTACTGGAAGAAGCCGGTGAAATTTTTGATTTCGAAGTTGATATAATGTCAAAAAGTTCTGGGGTAAAAAATTGTATTGTTTCAGCATCAATAGAGCTGAAAAATAATGGAAGCGAATATATACAGGCAGTCATAAGAGACAACACTTTAAAAAAACGTGCAGAGAAAACAATTTTGGCTGCAGAAAAAT
>JANPHE010000142.1:0-14527 GCA_031424295.1 Segetibacter sp.
CCCACCACGAAGTGGATGCGCGGGCCCTATGATAACTACTTTGCTCATTCTTAGGATTTACCTTGTAATTGTTTGCTTCAATATTTTGTGATTAGGACAATCCTAATTTCTTTTCTATTAAGTAAGAATTACGTTCCGGAGAATTTCGACCAATCAACTCTGCCACAAAACCTGCCAGAAACAATTGCATGCCAATGATCATTGTGGTTAGAGCTATATAGAATGAGGGGCGATTGGTCAGTCCAAATTCGGTAGAAAACAATTTAATAACAATGAGGTAGGCAATCATGGCAGTTCCTATAAGAAAAAAAAGGGTGCCATATAAACCAAAAAAATGCATGGGGCGTTTACCAAATTTGCTCACAAAAGTTATGGTAGCAAGATCTAAAAAACCATTGATAAAGCGTTCCAATCCAAACTTGGTGGTGCCATATTTTCTACTTCGGTGCTCAACTACTTTTTCTCCTATTTTTCTAAATCCGGCCCATTTGGCTATTACCGGTATGTAGCGATGCATTTCGCCATATACTTCTATACTCTTGATTACTTTGTTTTTATAAGCCTTTAAACCGCAGTTAAAATCGTGCAATTGAATACCACTCGTTTTTCTGGTAACGCCATTGAAAAATTTTGTTGGAATTGTCTTGGTCAATGGGTCATACCGTTTCTTTTTCCATCCACTTACCAAATCATAGTCTTCTTCTAGTATCATCTTTCGCAGCTCGGGTATTTCATCAGGGGAGTCTTGCAAATCGGCATCCATCGTAATTACGACTTCGCCAACAGCAGCTTTAAAGCCTTCATTCAATGCCGCCGATTTGCCGTAGTTGCGTTGAAATTTTATTCCTTTAATAAATGGATTTGAAACAGACAGTCGTTCAATTGTTTGCCAACTTTCATCAGTGCTGCCATCATCTATTAAGATCACTTCATAAGTCAGGAAATTATCCAATGCCACTTTCTCTATCCATGCACAAAGCTCGGGTAGTGATTCCTCTTCATTAAATAAAGGTACAACGACAGATATGTCCATGATTTGAAATTAGCCTTGTTGTACGAATGGGTCTTGTGGGTTCTTTTTAGCAATGGCTGCTCCAAGCAAAGAGGAAATAGCGCCAATAAACATGTAGCCAACTAAAACGCCGCCAATAGCAAAAGGAACAAAAAATTTCTTTGTAATTGACATGGCTTGATCAATTTGCTCTTCTGACATGTTTTGCTTTTCCAATTCTGCTGTGGTTTGTTCCAAAATTTTATCAGCCATTTCTGGAAACAATACCTTTAATGATAATATTGTATAAACAACAAGAATAACTGTGAATACAGCCGTGATTTTAAAACCATGTGCAAATAAATTACCAAAGGTCACATTGTTGTTTAACTGGTTAGAGTATGTTATGCATCCCCAAATAATTCCGCCAAGGATAATTGCATACTGAATATAACTTAAGGTTTTGTTCATGTACTGGTCTGTGAAGTAAAGAACTAAGCCAAAAACGATAAGGATTAATGAAATGATTAATCCTTTTACTACCGGGGTGGTTACTTTAGTTTCCATAAATAGATTTGGTTTATTTAAGAGTTCAAATATAGTTTGTCTTTATTAATAATGCCAATAACCTTCCCTTTTAACGGTTTCCCAATAAAAGGACTGTTCCTGCATTTGCTTTTCAGGGTATTGGTTGTTATTGTTTGTACTTCTTCCCGATTAAACATGGTAAATTCTGCCAAAGCCCCTTCTTTTATGGTATTGGTTAGCAACGAAAAAATGGTGCTTGCCTTGCTGCTGAAAAGTGATACCAATCTTTCTAGAGACAATTCAGGAAGTATATCATGTACAACTGCAAAAGCTGTTTCTAAGCCAATCATTCCTGTTGCTGCATATTCGAATTCGCAGGTTTTGTTGTCCCAGTCTTGCGGAAAGTGATGGGTGGCTATACAATCAATACTGCCATCTACTACTCCTTTTCTTAAAGCCATCATATCTGAACGGCTGCGCAATGGAGGATCTGTTTTTAGATTGGTATCATAGGTGGTAAGGTCTTCATCACAAAAAACAAGGTGGTATGGAGTGGTGCTACAGCTTATTTGTAGCCCTTCTGCTTTTGCTGCTTTAATGGTTTCAATGCCCTTGGCAGTAGATACACCCGCAATGTGAAGTTTACTACCGGTGTACCTCAATAATTCAATATCTCTACCAATGATTAGTTCTTCACCAATAGAAGGAATGCCAGGTAAACCCAACAAGGTGGAAGTAATTCCTTCGTTGATCAGTCCTGCTTTTGAAATTGACTTATCTATTGGTAGTTGAATGATGACTTTGTTTATTGCTTTTACATACTGCATGGCCTTTAACATCAACCCGGGTGTTTGAACAGGATGAAGCCCGTCAGAAAATGCAATGGCACCGCTTTTGTGCATATCATACATTTCTGCTAATTCTTTGCCATCAATATTTTTGGTAATGGCTCCAATAGGTGAAATGTGTACAGGCAACGACTTTGACTTTTGAACAATGTATTCAACAGTACTTTTGCTATAGACAGCCGGCTGTGTATTTGGAAGTGCAAAAACCCGGGTATAACCTCCTGCTGCTGCTGCTGCGGCACCCGTTTCCAATGTTTCCTTGTACTCTATTCCAGGATCATTAAAATGAGCAAAAATATCTACCCACCCCGGAGAAAGGAATGCGCCTTTTAAATCAATGAATTCTGCTTGCTGATCTGTTATAGAATCGCCAATCTTGCTAACAATCCCATCTATCACCAATATATCTTTGACCAATTCGTTGTAGGGAGAATGTATGTCAGCTATAGTAACCTGCTTTAGTAGAAGCTTCATGCAGAATGATGGTAAATTTGCATGCAAGTTACCGGTTTTTGAATAATGATTCTTATTCCAATTATGTCTAATTTTGAATAGTATCAATAAAATTGGGTTATGACAAAGTGCTTACTTATATTTTTCGCTGTTGCTTATACTGTTTCAGGCTTTTCTCAAGCGGAAGATTCTCCTGTGCGAATTACAGTTTTTGATGCAGGTATTACATTAGGAAAAGTTACACTTAACTGGAAAACAGCTTGCTCGCTTGAGTATGCCAATTTTGCCTTGCAAAGGTCCTCCGATGGCATTCATTTCTCAACTATTAATAGTTTAACGGCTAATAAATCCAGGTGCGCTTTTCCATTTTTTATTGTTGATTCAAATTTCAATCCCGGAAGTGGCCAATATTACTATAAATTATTGGTGAGCGATATTGATGGAAAATTGTACAACTCCAAAACAGTCTCCCTATTTTCTAATGGAAATGGATTTGAAATAAATAGCATAAGCCCGTCGGTTGTAAATGATTTGGCAGTGGTTAGTATTTCTTCGGCTCAAACTATAGAGTCCGAGTGGATGTTGATTAATCAGTTAGGTCATGTTGTACAAAAAAGAAAAATTAGTATCAAAAAAGGGGCTACTTCCTTACTACTACATACGTCGTCATTTTCTAAGGGTGTTTATTCGTTGGTCGTAGTAGGACCGGAATCGGGAAAAAGAATAGTTAGGTTTTTGAAAATGTAACTTTATGATTTCTGTCATATTAAAGAATGATCAACAATTATTCTCCTTCACGTAATTTTTGATAGCCAATAATTAACTCATTGAATTGTAGGCTAATTTTTTAGAAATTTTTAATTCCCAATTGAGAAAGGTTTCAGTTTCGCACATATTAATGAAACGATTGTTTTAGCGGAATTTTAATCCTAGCAATGTTTCTTGTATTTGCCAGCTATCAAAGTTTATATAAAAAGAAAAACCACCTATTTTAATAAGTGGTTTTTTTGTCGGGATGACAAGATTTGAACTTGCGACCCCACGCCCCCCAGACGTGTACGCTACCGGACTGCGCTACATCCCGAACTGCATTTTAGGCGCCAAATGTAAAATGATTTTTACAAACTATTTTTTTGATTTTTTCTTTTTCCATCTTTTGCGATTAAGTTTTTTTCACTTAATTGGTTTCTATTTTGAAAGGATAAGGCACATTCATAAAACCTGTTTTATCATGGAAAATTGATTAGTTCATCTGCAATGCAGGCAATCTGTATGTTTGTCCGTCATATACAAATAGCTCGTCTACTTCAAAAGTCCAATATTTAAATAGGGGTGACTTTTTTAAATAGTCTTTTATTTCTTCCTTGTTTTCTGCTGTCATCATTATCCATGACCTATAGCTTTCCATGCTTACAGCATATGAGTCTATAATTCCTTTATTGATCAGGTAATTGATATAAGTTCGGTGCGGTGGTACCAATGTCATGAATTGGTCATCCATGGAAAAAGTAATGGTTACAATAAATTTTTTGAGGTTTGTTTCTTCCATTTTCATTGTATTTATATTGTCCAATCTACGATTTCATTTACCCATTCAGTTTTGAGCGGGGCGTTAATCTTAATGTAATTATCAGTATAACCTTCCATCATTCCGTTTTTCGAATTGGCTTCAAACAACACTTTTCTAGTCTGACCAATGTGCCTCCGGGTATGTTCACTCATTTTCATAAAGCTAAGATTCCGCAATTTTTTATTTCTGTCATTTCGGATATGAATAGGAACTGGATTCTCAAGCGTTACAGCAAGCGTATTGTCTCTTTCGCTATAAGTAAATACGTGTAAATAAGAAACATCCAATTCATGTAAAAAGTTGAAAGTTTCCAAAAAATGTTGTTCTGTTTCGCCGGGGAAACCTACAATAACATCCACACCTATGGCACAATGTGGCATCAGCGTTTTAATCAACTTAACTTTTTCAGCATACAAAGACCTTTTATATCTCCGCCGCATGAGCGACAACACATCATCACTTCCGCTCTGCAATGGAATGTGGAAATGAGGCATAATTTTATTGCTGTTCGCTACCAAATCAATGATCTCATTGGTTAGCAAATTGGGTTCTATGGATGATATTCGATAACGGTCAACTCCATCTATTTTTTCAAGTGCTTGCAGTAGATCTAAAAAAGTTTCTCCATGTTTCTTTTCCCCGCTTGGTCCCTTGCCAAAATCACCAAGATTTACCCCGGTTAATACAATTTCCTTAACGCCTGATGTGGCAAGTTCTTCTACATTTGAAATTACATTTTTTACAACATCGCTGCGGCTGTTGCCTCTTGCCATTGGAATGGTACAAAACGAACAATTGTAATCGCAGCCATCCTGTACTTTCAAAAAAGTGCGGGTTCGGTCATTAAGGGAGTACGAAGCATTAAAACCGGTAACATCTTCTATTTCACAGCTGCAAATTTTTGTACTGTCATTTTTAGAAAGCTCTTTTAAATGATGAGCAATATTGAATTTCTCAGCAGCACCCAATACCAGATCAACTCCTTCAATGGAAGCAATTTCCTGTGGCTTCAATTGTGCATAACAGCCGGTTATGACTACTAAACTTTCGGGAGATTTTCGCTGTATGCGACGAACAAGCTGCCTGCATTCTTTATCTGCATTGTCAGTAACTGAACAGGTATTGATTACATATACATCAGCCTTGTCGTCAAAATCTTTTTTTTCGAAACCTTCATTTTCCAATAATCTTGAAATTGTGGAGGTTTCAGAATAATTCAGTTTGCAGCCAAGTGTATGAAAAGCGACAGATTTTTTTTCATCCATAGCTGCCAAAGATACAAAGCGAAAGTCTTGATTTGGTGATTTTCCAGATTTTAGAATTGTTTAGACAAAGCTTTATTTTTTGGAACATATGGTGGCTTTGGCTATTTTCTTATCTTTTCGCCATGAATATGAAGAAAATCCTGCCAATTGTGCTGCTTGTGTTAATGGCAATAGCAGCGATAGCACTCAAACGTTGCAATAGCCATGATGCTAAGTTGCCCGTTCCAACCCCAAGACAAAGCAATCCTAAACCAACGACAAATGGCGCAACAGTTCAGCAAGATGACAACCTAAAACTAGATCGAAATGCTGCTGAATTTTATTTTACCAAGCATGCAAGATGCAGAATGAAGTGCAGGCAAATAACTCAACAGGAAATAAAGGATATATTGATAAATGGAACTGTAAATTACAATAAAAGCAATTTGCAGGATCCAAGAGGTGCCACCTATGCTTTGGAAGGTTATACAAAAGATAAGCAGCATGTGAGGGTGATTTTTGCACCTAAACAAAGCCATTTAACTGTAGTGACCGTTATTGATATAGACGAAGAACACGACTGTAGTTGTCCTTAGTTTTCAGTTTATTTACTAAAGAGAAAAATGCTTATTTCACCGCTTTCAATTTGGCAATAGTGGCAGACGGATCATCAGATCTAAAAACGGTATTTCCGGCAACCAATACATCTGCTCCTGCGTGAACAATTGAAGCCGCATTCTCCATGGTTACTCCGCCATCTATTTCAATGTGTGTTGTCAATCCCTTCTCATCAATCATCTTTTTTACCTGCTTAATCTTTTCAATGGTATATTGAATAAATTTTTGCCCGCCAAAACCCGGATTTACGCTCATTAGCAAAACAACGTCTATATCTTGTATAATATCGCTCAATAAGGAAATGGGGGTGTGTGGGTTCAAGGCAACTCCTGCTTTCATTCCCAGGCTTTTTATTTGCTGAATATTGCGATGCAGATGGTTGCAGGCTTCTATATGCACAGACAAGATATCCGCCCCGGCATTCTTAAATGCTTCGGCATATTTTTCAGGCTCTTCAATCATCAAATGAACATCGCAAACTTTGTTGGTTGCTTTTCGGATATGCTCAATGATGGGAAGCCCAAAACTGATGTTGGGCACAAAGCGACCATCCATTACATCCAGATGAAACCATTCGGCCTCACTGTCGTTTAGCATGGCGCAATCTTTTCCAAGGTTTAAAAAATCAGAGCTCAACAGGGAGGGGGCAATAATAGGCATTGTATGCGTTTAGCGTTTTTTATTAAATGAAATCCTTTTAAAAATTCCAAATCGTGGGTGAAAGTATTTATTTATTCGCTTCCAATCTAATGATGGCCGCTGATGCTGCTTTTTGTTCTTTATCCAATGCCAACGAACGTTTATAATTTAATAAAGCATCGTCCATTTTTCCTGTGGCTTCATTGCATTTCGCTTTCCAATAGTATGCATCTGCATATTGATTGTTGACAGTTGTAGCTGTTTCAAAGACCTTTAATGCTGCTGTGTAATTTTTTGTATCATAATAAATAAACCCTTTTTCCATATAGGCTTCCATCAAAGTATAATTGTCATTGATGGCAAGGTCAAATAGCTGCAAAGCTTTTTTACTTTTTCCTGTTCTTGCAAAAAAAATGCCTGCAATAAAATTGCAGTTGGCATCTGTTTCTTTGCCCATCGACATACTGACAATGTTGGAACAAATCCTAAGTGCTTGCGGATTTCTGTTTTCAGCTAAGATATTTGCCAGGTACAATTGGTTGGCAGCAGAAGGATATAGTTTTACCGCATTTTCATAACTCCGGATTGCTTCTACAGTGTCTTTGTTGTATTCATGCAAGGTGCCTTTTCTTTGCCAAAGCTCATTGTTGAGGCTGTCTTTCATTAGTAAAGTGTCAAGATGGTCAATTGCTTTGTCATACAATTTCAAACTATCAAGCGCTTCTATAAATTGCAATCGAACAGGGCTGCTTTCCTTTTGTAAAGAAATTTGTGCAGAAAAACTATCTACAACTTGTTGGGCGGTTGCTGTTGGTTTTTTTTCTTCTTTGCATGCATTCAAAAAAAGAAGTAGCAATAGAGGATATAATCTCATGCAACAAAAATAATGGAGTTCATTACAGGATATGTAAAACAAACCTTAATAAATAGAAATTACTCAGCATAAAGGTCAAGCAAACCGTCGGGCAATGTTACGTGGACTTCCCTTTTCTTTTGGTCAATTTTTTGAAGCGTCTCCTGGTGTAATGGAATAAGTGCTTCATTGTTCAAGTAAATTATTTTGCATAAGACTTGCATGGGCTGTTCGATTACCTCTATTACTTCTCCAATTTTTTTGCCATCGTTCACCATCATAAAACCTAATAGCGAGATAGGGGATGACTTAGCCGCATATTTATCAAAGTCAGCTTTCAATAGCCAAACTTCTTTTTGGGTCAGCCTTTTTGCACTTTCTTTTGTATCGAAACCTTCAATTTTCAGCAATGCTTCTTGTTGTGCTTTCATGGTGGTTCCTTCAATAAAATACGGAAGAAAAGAGTCTTTCTTCTCCTCTATAAAAATAGTTTGAAGGCCTTTTAGGTCAGTTTTATCGCCCAGTGCATGTTTCAAAACAACCTCTCCTGTCAAACCATGTGTACCAGCAATTTTACCTATGCTAAAATAATCTTTCATTCTTAATTCAAGTTTATATTCTAAAAAAAGAAAATCCCCGGCTTTTGCCAGGGACTTAAAAATTATACCATTTACTTAATTAAGCTTCTGGAGTAGTTTCTTCTGGTGCAGACTCCGCAGGAGCAGCTTCGACAGGTGAAGGAGGTGTTTCCTCTACCTTAGTTTCTACCTTTCTAAAAGCAGGAGGATTTCTCTTTGCCTTTTGATTACGACGGTTATCTTCACTTTTCTTTCTGATTTGTAGTTCATGATCAGCATGCCAAACAGAGAATTTCTCCATAGCAGTTGCCTCATCAAATAATCCTAAAGTTACACCACGAAGTAGGTGTTTCAAGAACAATACGCCTTTAAAAGAAAGAATTCTACGTACAGTATCGGTAGGTTGAGCACCTTGTTGAAGCCAATCAAGTGCTTTCTGTCGATCTAATTGTACGGTTGCCGGAACCGTTAAAGGGTTGTAAGTTCCTAATTTCTGGATGAATTTACCATCTCTTGGAGCACGACCGTCGGCTATTACTATAAAGTAAAAGGGACGTTTTTTGCTTCCGTGTCTCTGAAGCCTCATTTTTACTGGCATCTTAAATAGAAATTTAAATGCGGTTAAGAAATATTATTTATGGACGGCGAAGGTAAAAAATTCTTTGAAAGTTCCAAAAGGAAAATGTTGAATTTTTTTATCAAGAGGTTAAACCATTGCAAGTATTGCACTTTTTCGATTAACACATAATTATTTTCAATTTCAAATTTCAAATTTTCATTTTTTTTGCAGAAACTATTCTCACTTTTTTTGTGAAACATCTTTTTTGTAAATACCATCTACATACGTAATCAACCTATGTTTATTGTACTCCTTTTCAATCTTTTATTTTTCTTTCGCATTGATGTTGACATAATTCAAGTGAATAATACTATTGGAGTAAAATTTTATAGTTGTTTTAATTTGAGTACAAAAATTATTGAATTATTTCAATTAAGTTATTGTAAACATGCTTGTTATAAGTTTTATTTTATTCACTATATCTATTTCAATTTATTGCAGAAATTGGAGGATGTTTTATAGTTAGATTAATGAAACATTCTAAACAAGGTTACCAATATCTTGTTCTTATTTTGATTTTTATAAGAAAATGGTAAATATTTTTTCAAGAATGAAAATTAGAAAGCAACATATTTATATGTGATTATTAATTAATGTAACTATGCTTTTCTGCTGGTTTAACTTTCATGCAATGATTTTTGAAATTGCTCAACACTAAAATTGTTAATCGCTCTTTTTAGGAATATTGTTCCATTTACGGCATTAATTTCTAATTAAAAGAAATAATACTTGTATCAAAATCGTTGTAAGTAATGGCAAATTGAATAATTTTCACTTTTTAGATTCTGTTCAATCCAAACTTTTTATGAAACACGTTAGATATTTATTGTTTGCGGTCTTTATTTTAGTGCTTTCTATAGTCTCGACAGCCCAACTTGTGGTAAACGAGATTTCCCAAGGAATTACAAATGGCGAGTACATTGAACTACTGGTTGTGGGAACCCCTACTTGTACAGATAGTACCGCCGATATTCGCGGCTGGATTATTGATGACAACAACGGCTGGCTTGGTAGCGGTGCAGGACAAGGAATAGCGACTGGATGTCTTCGTTTTGCAAATGACCTTAACTGGTCGAGGGTGCCTTATGGATCCATTATTCTGTTGTATGATGATGCCAACAAAAATCCATCAATTTTACTTTCTGATGATACTACTGATCAAAATGCTGATAAAGTTTACATAGTACCCGTTAGTTCATTATTAATTGAACAAAATATTATTTCTCCAACCATACCTTCAAGTTCATCTTATGTTTATCCAACCGCCAACTTTACAGCAGGTGGAAGTTGGGGTGTTATTGGATTAGCTAACTTTGGAGATGCTGTGGTAACTGTTGCCCCATCTAACTTAGCTGCTGCAGCTTTTTCATTTGGTTATGGAACGATCAATAACAGCGCGAATGCTACTGTTTATATTGCCACAGCAGGGAGTGGTACTGTTTATTATCTTTCTAATAATCAGTTTACTTCTTCGGCAGCTTGGTTGGCAGGAGTAGCTCCAACTGATGAAACTCCTGGTTTACCAAATACAAATGCTAATGCAGCGTGGATTAATTCTATGAAATTATCTTTTAGCACTCCTATTTCTCAGACAGTCATTTTAAATGGTTGTAATAGTTTGAATTATAATGGAACTACTTACACAAACAATACAATAATTAAGGACACTTTAAAAACTGTTGGCGGGTGTGACAGTATTTATAGAACTACAAGGATAATTATTAGAAAAATTGTTCCTGTTAATGCAACCATCTTTTTTAATGTCTGCCGGAGTGTTGTGTTTAATGGGGTAACTTATACTGTTTCTACTGTTGTGAAAGATACGCTGAGAACAGTTCAAGGTTGCGATAGTGTTTATAGAACAACCAATATTAATATTCAAGATATAGCCCCGGTAATCGAGAATATTTTCTTATTTAATTGTGACAGTATACGGTACAATACGATACTTTATACAAATAGTGCAATTGTAAGAGATAGTTTGAGAACTGTGAACGGTTGCGACAGTATTTTACGGATAATAAATATAAGAGTTACAGGGAGACCTGTAATTGACTCAGCCGAGGTAAGAGGATGTGGCTCCATTATCTTTGAAGGGAATACTTATACGGACTCTACAATTCTTAGAGATACCATTAAAACTAATGAAGGCTGTGATAGTATTTTCAGAGTTCGAAATTTAATTGTACGTAAGGTAGTTCCTGTTGACGAAACAGATACATTAATTGGTTGTAACAGCTATATTTTTAACGGTATAACCTATACAGCAGATGCTGTGGTATTAGATACTTTGCGAACTTTTGAGCTTTGTGATAGTGTGTTTAGAACCAATGTAATTAAAGTGCAAATAATAACTCCGGTCCTTGAGACTTTGGATACTACTGCTTGCCAATCTGTGGTTTATAATGGCATTACGTTTACTACCTCTACTATTGTACAGGATACCTTGAAAACGATATTGGATTGTGATAGTGTTTACCTGTCAGTTAACATTACTATATTGAATGTTGTTCCCACAACGAATACTACAAGTCTTCTAGGCTGCAACAGCGTAACCTACAATGGTAATGTTTATAATACAAGTACAATATTGTCGGATACGGTCAGAACTGCTTTTGGATGTGATAGTATTTACAATGTGGTAGATATTACGATCAGAATAAATCCAACTACAGTTACAACAACATTTACGTCTTGTAGTAATTTGTTTTTGAATGGTACCAATTATACTGTCTCAACGATTCTTCGAGACACGGTAAGAACAGCAGGGGGATGTGATAGCATTTATAGAATTACCAATATTAATATCCAGAACACTCCAATGGTTCAAACGACGACAGAGGTTGGTTGTGGTAGTGTATTGTTCAATGGGATTACCTATACCGCTTCCACAATTTTGAGAGATACTTTAAAGAGCTTCCAATTTTGCGATAGCGTTTATAGAATTACCAATATCAATGTGAAATTTATAACACCAGTTAGTGCAACCAATCCTGTTACGGCATGTAATAGCTATGTACTTAATGGCATCACTTATACTTCGTCTACTACTGTACTTGATACATTGCGAACACCTGAAGGTTGTGATAGCATTTACAGAACAAATATTATTTCTATTGTTCCTATCGTTCCAATAATACAAGATATTACGCTTACCGGTTGCAACAGTATAGTTTTCAATGGCACAATATACACAACTTCAACTGTTGTAAATGATACTTTAGTTAGTGTAGGCGGTTGTGATAGTGTTTATATAAATACAAATATTAACGTTGTTAGCCCCGTGCCAGAAGTACTTACGGTTCTTGGTTGTTCCAGTGTCACATTTAATGGAATAGTTTATACTAATTCTACAACAGTGAGCGATACAGTTAAGTCTGTAATTGGAGGCTGCGATAGTTTATACAGAACTGTCACAATTGTAGTGGGTACTGCAAATCCTATAACAAATAACAGTACTGTTGCCGGTTGCGGAAGTGTGTTGTATAATGGCATAACATATACGGCAAATACTATTCTTAGGGATACAATAAAAGCTAGTCAAACTTGCGATAGCATTTACAATATTGTGAATATTGTGATTAAAAACATTGTGCCAGTAAATCAGACGAATCCTGTAATTGGTTGCAATAGTGTGGTGTTTAACGGAGTTACATATGCTGCAGACGCAACAGTGCTCGATACGATTAGGACAGCAGAAGGTTGTGATAGTATTTTCAGAACAAATGACATCACTATTAAATTCATTACGCCTGTTGGAGGGAGTCAATCTTTATTTGGATGTAATAGTGTCTTTTTTAACGGGGTTACCTATAATGCATCTACAACCATTTCAGATACTGTTAGAACTGCTGATGGCTGCGATAGTATTTACAGAACAAATTTTATCAATATCAGGAATTTAACTCCACAGATTACTTCCACTACGTTATCAGGATGTAACAGTCTATGGTTTAATGGCATTTTATATACTAGCTCAACTACCATTACTGACACTATCAGGACAACCCAGGGCTGTGATAGTATTTACAATGTAGTTAGCATAGTCGTCAAAAATATTGTTCCTGTCAGCCAGGTAAATCCTGTAATTGGTTGTAATAGTATTGTTTTCAATGGGGTGACTTATACATCGAATGCTACAGTTCTGGACACGTTGAGGACTCAAGAGAATTGTGATAGCGTTTACAGAACAAATAATATTGTAATCAAGTTTATTACTGCGGTACCGACAACTCAAAATATAAAAGGTTGCGGGAGTGTTATATTTAATGGAGTGACATATACTTCGTCTGTGGTTGTAAACGATACTGTAAGAACTTCGGAAGGTTGTGATAGCCTTTATAGAACAAATTTCATTACCGTTAGAATAATTACGCCAGTGACCGGTACAGCAAGTGCGTTTGGTTGCAATAGTGTAGTGTTCAATGGCATTACTTATACATCATCTACAACCATATCGGATACATTAAAAACAGTTGAAGGCTGCGATAGTGTGTTTAATACGGTAAGCATTGTTGTAAAAATAATAGCACCGGTAAGTTTGAACAATACAGTAAGAGGTTGTAACAGCCTTGTGTTTAATGGGGTGACATACACTTCAAACGCAGTAGCGAAAGACACATTGAAAACACCGCAGGGTTGCGACAGTGTTTATCGGACAAACAGTATTATCATTAAGCAGATAACAGCTGTTACCGGTAGTCAGTCACTTACTGGCTGTAATAGTTTGGTCTTTAACGGAGTGACTTATACATCCTCAGTAATAGTAAAAGATACTGTGCGAACTTCAGAAGGCTGCGATAGTATATTCCGTACCAACAACATCAAGATACGGACTATTTCACCTATTACGGGAACTGCAAGTGTGTTTGGGTGCAACAGTGTAACCTTCAAGGGAGTAACCTATACATCATCTACAACCATATCCGATACATTGAAAACAGTTGAAGGCTGCGATAGTGTTTACAATACGGTAAGCATTATTGTAAAAATAATAGCGCCTGTAAGTTTGAACAATACAGTAAGAGGTTGTAACAGCCTTGTGTTTAATGGCGTAACTTATACATCAAATGCGGTAGTGAAAGACACGTTGAAAACACCTCAGGGTTGCGACAGTGTTTATCGCACGAACAGTATTATCATTAAGCAGATAACAGCTGTTACCGGTAGTCAGTCCCTGACGGGTTGTAATAGTTTAGTGTTTAACGGTGTCACTTATACTTCATCAATAATAGTGAAGGATACCGTACGGACAGCAGAAGGTTGCGATAGCATTTACCGTACCAACAACATCAAGATACGGACTATTTCACCTGTTACGGGCACTGCAAGTGTGTTTGGATGCAACAGTGTAACTTTCAAAGGAGTAACATACACATCATCGACAACTATATCCGATACATTGAAAACAGTTGAAGGCTGCGATAGTGTGTACAATACGGTAAGCATTGTTGTAAAAATAATAGCGCCAGTTAGTTTGAACAATACAGTTAGAGGTTGTAACAGCCTTGTGTTTAATGGTGTGACTTATACATCAAATGCGGTAGTGAAAGACACATTGAAAACACCGCAGGGTTGCGACAGTGT